>NZ_JBEHZD010000017.1:0-34195 GCF_040240285.1 Streptomyces sp. HSW2009
CCCCCCCCCCCCCCCCCCCCCCCCCCCCCCCCCCCCCCCCCCCCCCCCCCCCCCCCCCCCCCCCCCCCCCCCCCCCGCCATGCCCCGGGCCCGGCGATTCGCCGCCGACTCCGTGCGCCACCGAAAACCGTGGATTCGGCGTGACTCGCTGACGGCTGCACCGTCTCCACCTGGATTTCCGCTGACGCCGTACGCCACCCCGTATTCGGCCGTCTGTCCGAACGTCATCGACGGCAACCTACCTGGCCCCGGGTAATCCCAGGGGCACGTAAAAGGTGGGTAATTCTCGATGGCGTTTCCCTTTACTGCCTCGCGTGCGAAAACCGCACATCCGGTCGGATGAAAACTCTCATTCCGCGGCGAATTGAACGAGGCGAACACGCGTCCGCAGGGTGGCGAGGGGCCCGCGTGTACGGCTTGGCGCCGGTACGGGCCGCCTCGGCGCGGCGCAGGCGGAACGGGCGTGACGGGAGGCGGCCCGCCCGCTGGGGCGCGGCCCCCTGACGCCTCGGGTGCGGCCCCTGGGGTACGTACGGGCGCCTTCGCACCGCGCCGGCGACCCACACCATCAAGCCTATGACCTGCAATGACCCTTGCGAGGGGAAGGGCGGAGCGGCCCCTCGCGGACGCTTTTGCCCGCGCTCTGGCCGTCCCGCGCGGAGTTCCGCTGTCTTCCGCTCGCTGGCCCGCGCCCCTTGCTCGCCGCATCCGCGGCCCGCCCCTTCGCCTCCGCCCGCCGACCCGGGGGTCCCCGCGGCGCTGCGCCGCGGCGCGAGTTGGGGAACCCCTGTCCACAAGTCGAATGCATTTCCGTCCTTGTCGATTTCTCGCCTCGGATTCCTTAGCCTGGGCGATGGTCTACCTTTGGTGGGTCCCGTGCCGGCCGGCTCTACCAGCGTGCCGTGAATTGGGCTCGAATGAGTCGACCGTTTGACCGGCTAGCTGTTCGTGAGGTTAGATCGCGATCACCGGCCGTACCGGTATGCAATGGATTTCCCGTGGCTGGCCCCGGCTTTTTCTTTCCTTATCGCTAAAGGCGTGGGCATGCGTTTTGTTAGGGAGTTTTCGTGATGGACGATCAGGACGCCGCTGCGCACGACGGTCACCACGTTCCCGCCAACGACAAAGCCAACGCCAACGCCATCGCCGTCATCGGTCTCTCCTGCCGGCTGCCGCGCGCCGCCGACGCGGACGCCTTCTGGGCACTGCTCAGCGGCGGAGTGGACGCCGTCGGCGAACCCCCGGCCGCGCGCCGGGGCGCCGACCCCGCCACACCGGGCACCACCGCGCGCCCCGGCGGATACCTGGACGAGGTCGACCGGTTCGACGCCGCGCTCTTCGGCATCTCGCCCCGCGAGGCCCGCGCCATCGACCCCCAGCAGCGCCTGATGCTCGAACTCGCCTGGGAGGCCCTGGAGAACGCGGGCATCCCACCACATGGCCTCAACGGCACATCGACGGCCGTGTTCGCCGGCGCCATCTGGGACGACTACGCGACCCTGCTGCACCGCGCCGGCTCACCCGCCCCACCCCAGCACACCACCACCGGCCTGCACCGCAGCATGATCGCCAACCGGGTCTCGTACACCTTCGGCCTGCGCGGCCCGAGCATGACGGTGGACGCGGCCCAGGCGTCGTCCCTGGTCGCCGTCCACCTCGCCGGCGAGAGCCTGCGCCGGGGCGAGGCCACCCTCGCCCTCGCCGGCGGCGTCAACCTCGATCTGCTCCTCGGCGACGCCACCCACGTCCCCAAGTTCGGCGGCCTGTCACCCGACGGCCGCTGCTACACCTTCGACGCCCGGGCCAACGGATACGTACGAGGCGAAGGCGGCGGCCTCGTCGTCCTCAAACCCCTCGACCGGGCCCGTGCCGACGGCGACACCATCCACTGCATCATCCGCGGCAGCGCCATGAACCACGACGGCGGCGGCGCGGGCCTCACCGCCCCACACGCCGCTGCCCAACAGGACCTGCTGCACCGGGCGTATGCCAGCGCGGGAACCGACGTACGCAGCGTGCAGTACGTGGAGCTCCACGGCACGGGTACCCGGGTGGGCGACCCGGTCGACGCCGCCGCGCGCGGCGCGGTCAGCGGCGCCGGCCGGGACGGCGCCGACCCGCTCCACGTGGGGTCGGTGAAGACCAATATCGGCCACCTGGAGGGCGCGGCCGGAATCGCCGGTCTCCTCAAGGCGGTCCTCAGCCTGCGGCACCGGCAACTGCCGCCCAGCCTGCACTTCGCCACCCCCAACCCCGACATCCCCCTCACCGACCTGCGCCTGTCCGTCCAACACGAGCTCGGCGACTGGCCTCACCCGGACGCGCCACTGATCGCAGGCGTCAGCTCGTTCGGGATGGGCGGCACCAACTGCCACGTCGTCCTCGGCGAGGCACCCGAGCCCCACCCACCGGCCCGCGCCGCGATGCCCGGCACCCACCCTTCGACACCGCCGGAGCCCGATCCCGAACAGGCCACACGCCCCGCGCCCGTAGCCCTCTACGGGGCCCTGCCCGACGCCCTCCCCGCCCAGGCCCGCAGCCTGGCCACGCACCTGCGCACCCACCCGACGGTGGCACACCCCGCCGACGTCGCCCACGCCATCGCGACCACCCGCTCCCCGCTGCCCGCCCGGGCCGTGGTGGTCGCCGCCGACCGCACGGACCTGCTCGCCGGACTCGACGCGCTGGGCCGCGCGGAGCCCCACCCGGGCGTGGTACGGGGCAGCGCGAGCGCCCGCGACGTCGCCTTCCTCTTCGCCGGCCAGGGAAGCCAACTGGCCGCCATGGGAAGCGCGTTGTACGCCACACAGCCGGTCTTCGCCGCCGCGCTCGACGCCGTCGCCGACGCCGTCGATCCGCAACTCCCCAGGCCGCTGAAGGACGTGCTCTTCGCGCCCGACGCAACCCCCGAAGCCGCACTCCTGCACCACACGGCCTTCACCCAGCCCGCCCTGTTCGCGCTGCACGTGGCACTCCACCGGCTGCTCACCCACTACGGCGTGACCCCGACCCACCTGCTGGGCCACTCCGTCGGCGAACTCGCCGCCGCACACGTCGCCGGGATCTTCTCGCTCACCGACGCCGCCACCCTGGTCGCCGCGCGCGGCCGGCTCATGCAGTCCTGCCCCACCGGCGGCGCCATGGTCGCGCTCCGGGCCGCGGAGCCCGAGGTCCTGGCATCGCTGGCCGACGTCGACGGGGTGTCGGTCGCCGCCGTCAACGGCCCGCTGTCCACCGTCGTCTCCGGCGACGCCGAAGCCGTGCGCGCGGTGGCCGAACACTGGCGCGCTCAAGGCCGCAAGGCCACCGGGCTGCGCGTCAGCCACGCCTTCCACTCCGCGCACATGGACGGCATGCTCGCCGAGTTCCACACCGTCGTACGGCGCCTGACCCCGCAGCCACCCGCCATACCCGTACTCTCCAACCTCACCGGCCACCCGCTCACCGCAGAACAGGCGGGTTCGGCGGAGTACTGGGTGCGCCACGCGCGGGAGACCGTGCGTTTCGCGGACGGAGTGCGCTGGCTGCACGACCACGGGGTCGGCCTCCTGCTCGACCTCGGCCCCGACGGCAGCCTCGCGGCCCTCAGCCGCCACTGCCTCGGCGAACCGGCCGCCGGAACGGCCCGCAAGACGATCCCGGTCGCGGCGCTCCGCAAGGGCCGGCCCGAACCCGTTGCGCTCACCCAGGCGCTGGCCACCCTGCACGCACACGGCGCCGACCTCGACTGGGCCGCCGTCTGCCACCACCCCACGGCCCGACCCACCCCGCTGCCCACCTACGCCTTCCAACGGCAGCGCTACTGGCCGGAACCCGCGACAACCCCCGAGGCAACCCCGAACACACCCACGGTCCCACCCAACGACGACGCCCATCGGTCCGCCGCCTCTGCCCCCGGGGAGTCTGAGGACGGGGCCGCAACCGTGCCCACGCCATCCGACACGGGCCCCGCGCCGGCGCCGGCCAGCACCAGCACCAGCACCGAGCCACCCCCATCGACCGCCCCGGCCGCACCGGAGTCACCGGCCGCAGAGACCTCAACGGTCCCAACGGCCCCAGTCCCAACGGACCCAGCCACCCCCACGTCCCAACCGACCCCACTCACCACCCGCCTAGCCGGGACCACTCCAGCAGAAGCGGACCGCATCACCCTCGCCCTCGTACGCACCCACGCGGCCACCGTCCTCGGCCATCCCACCCCCGAGGCCGTCGACCCCACCCGCCCCTACCGTGCGGCCGGCTTCGACTCCCTCACCGCCGTCGAACTCATCGAGCACCTCGCTGCCGCGACCGGCCTGCCGCTGCCCGCCACCACCGTCTTCGACCACCCCACCCCGGCCGCCCTCGCCAGCCACCTCGTGGCGCTCGCCCGCGGGCGGACCGCGGCCCCAGGCGCCGCCCTCGCCGCGCCGCAGGCCGCGGCCGAACCGCTCGCCGTCGTGGCCATGAGCTGCCGCTTTCCGCACCGGGTGACCACCCCCGAAGCGCTGTGGCGCCTGGTCGCCGACGGAGTGGACGCCATCTCCGGCTTCCCCACCGACCGCGGCTGGGACACCGACCGGCTCTTCCACTCCGACCCGGCCCACCCGGGCACCAGTGCCGTCCGCACCGGCGGATTCCTGCACGACGCAGGCGACTTCGACGCTGCCTTCTTCGGCATCAGCCCGCGTGAAGCCCTCGCCATGGACCCCCAACAGCGGCTGCTCCTGGAGACCAGTTGGGAAGCGGTCGAACGGGCCGGACTGCGCCCGGCGGACCTGCGCGGCGAGCAGGTCGGCGTGTTCGTCGGCGCCACCGCCCAGGAGTACGGGCCGCGCATGGACCAGGCGGCCGACGGCCTCGACGGCCACCTGTTGACCGGCACCACCCCCAGCGTCGCCTCCGGACGCATCGCCTACACCCTCGGCCTCACCGGCCCCGCCCTCACCATCGACACGGCCTGCTCTTCCTCGCTGGTCGCCGTGCACCTGGCCGCCCGCGCGCTCGCGGCCGGCGAGTGCACCCTCGCCCTGGCCGGCGGCGCGACCGTGATGGCGGGCCCGGGCATGTTCGTCGAGTTCTCCCGGCAGCGCGGCCTGGCCCCCGACGGCCGGTGCAAGCCCTTCTCCGCCGACGCCGACGGCACCGCCTGGGCCGAAGGGGTAGGCGTCGTCCTGCTGGAGCGCCTCGCCGAAGCCCGCCGCAACGGGCACCCCGTACTGGCCGTCATCCGCGGCTCCGCCATCAACCAGGACGGCGCCAGCAACGGCCTGAGCGCCCCCAGCGGCCCCGCCCAACAACAGGTCATCCGCGCCGCCCTGGCCGCATCCGGGCTCACCCCGGCCGACGTCGACGCGGTGGAGGCGCACGGTACGGGCACCACCCTGGGCGATCCGATCGAGGCGCACGCCCTGCTCGCCGCCTACGGTCCGGGCCACCCCCCGCAGCGCCCCCTCCACCTCGGATCGCTGAAGTCCAACATCGGCCACACCCAGGCAGCGGCCGGGGTCGCCGGGCTCATCAAGACCGTCCTCGCCATCCAACACGGTGTGCTGCCGGCGACCCTGCACCTGCGCGAGCCGTCACCGCACGTCGACTGGGCCAGCGGCAGCCTCGCCCCGCTCACCGACACCATCCCCTGGCCCGACCTGAGCCGCCCGCGCCGGGCCGCCGTCTCCTCCTTCGGCATCAGCGGCACCAACGCCCACCTCATCCTGGAACAGGCCACCCCCGACACCCCCACCCCGACACACCCCACGCCCCACACCCACCCCGACACCACCGCCACCCGGCCCCCCGTCCCGCTGGTCGTCTCGGCCCGCACCGAAACGGCCCTCCGGGCCCAGGCCGACCGGCTGGCCCGCCTCCTCGCCGACGACCCCGCGCTACGCCCCGCCGACCTCGGCCACGCACTGTGGCACGCCCGCTCCCGGTTCGAGCACACCGCCGTGGTCATCGCCGCCGACCGGGCCGCCGCCCGACACGGCCTGACCGCCCTGGCCGCCGGGGAACCCGCACCCCACCTCGTCCAGGCCACCACCACCGCCACCGAAAGCGGCGCCACCGCCTTCGTCTTCCCCGGTCAGGGCTCCCAGTGGCCCGCGATGGCCCGCGAACTCCTGGACACCGCACCCGTCTTCGCTGATCGCGTACGAGCATGCGCACAGGCCCTGGCCCCGTACGTGGAGTGGTCGCTGCTCGACGTCCTGCGCCAGCAGCCGGGCGCACCCGGCCTGGACCGGGTGGACGTCGTCCAACCCACCCTGTTCGCCGTCATGGTCTCCCTCGCCGAACTCTGGCGCTCGCTCGGCGTCCAACCCAGCGCCGTCGTCGGCCACTCCCAGGGCGAGATCGCCGCCGCCTGCGTCGCCGGGGCGCTGTCCCTGGCCGACGCCGCAAAGGTCGCCGCGCTGCGCAGCAAGGCCCTGGTCGCCATGGCCGGCACCGGCGGCATGGCCTCCCTCACCCTGCCGGCGGACCAGGTCGCCGAACTGCTGGCCGCAGGCCCCGATGGCCTGGGCATCGCCGCGGTCAACGGGCCCACCAGCACGGTCGTCTCCGGCCGGGGCCCGGAGCTGGCCGCCTTCCTCACCCACTGCACCGAAGCCGGCATCCCCGCCCGTCGAATCCCCGTCGACTACGCCTCCCACTCACCCCAGGTCGAAGCCGTACGCGAACGCCTGCTCGCCGACCTCGCCGACCTCACCCCCCGCACCCCCACCCTCCCGATCTACTCCACCCGCACCGGCGGCCAACTCCCCACAGGCACCCCCCTCGACGCCACGTACTGGTACGAGAACCTGCGCCACACCGTACGGTTCCAGGACGCGGTGCGCGCACTCCACGGCGCGGGGCACCGGCTGTTCGTCGAGGTCTCCCCGCACCCCGTCCTCCAGGTCGGCACCCAGGAGACGCTGGACGCCACCGGGGCCGGCGGCACCGCCATCGCCACCCTGCGCCGCGATCACGGAGGGTGGGACAGGTTCATCGAGTCCCTCGCCCACGCCGCCGTGCACGGCGCAACCCCCGACCCGACGCCGCTCTTCGCCCCGCACCAACCCCAACCCGTCGCACTCCCCACCTACCCCTTCCAGCGCCGCCACTACTGGCTGACGCCGACCAGTCAGGCAGGTCCCACCGGGCTCGGCCTCGACGCCGTCGACCACCCACTGCTCGGCGCCGCCACCACCACCCCGGACGGTGGCCTGCTGCTGACCGGACGGCTCGGCCTGGAGGGGCAACCCTGGCTCGCCGACCACGCGGTGACCGGCACGGTCGTCCTGCCCGGCACCGCGCTGGCCGAACTGGCCCTGTGCGCCGGCCACACCGCGGGCACCCCGCACGTCGAAGAACTCACGCTGGAAACCCCCCTCACCCTGCCGCCCACCGGTGACGTACGGCTGCGCGTGGCACTCGCCGCGGCCGACACCACAGGACGCCGCTCGTTGGAGATCCACTCCAGGCCCGCATCGGCCGCCACCGGGCCGACCACCACCTGGACCCGCCACGCCACCGGCCACCTCACCGCCGACGACCACGAAGCCACCCCCGCATCCGACACACCCTGGCCCCCCGCCGAGGCCCACCCCCAGGACCTCACCGACGCGTACGCCACCCTCGCCGCCGCCGGCTACGGATACGGGCCCGCCTTCCAGGGCCTGACCGCCGCCTGGCACACCGGGCGGGACCAGTACGCCGAGGTGCGCCTCGCCGACGAACTGCGCCCCGACGCCGGCGCGTTCGCACTCCATCCGGCCCTGCTGGACGCCGCACTCCACCCGCTGGTGCACGCCCCACTCCGCGCCTCAGGGCACAACACCGACCAACCCACCCCGCGCATCCCCTTCGCCCTGTCCGGCCTCCGCCTGCACGCCACCGGTGCGACCACGCTCCGCGTCAGGCTCACCACCCACCCCGACGGCACCACGACACTCCACGCGACGGACCCCACCGGCGCCCCCGTCCTCACCGTCGACCGCCTCACCCTCCGCGCCCTACCCACCGGCCGCCTCACCCCACCGGCCGACACCACCCACCGGCCGCTCCTCACCCTGCACTGGACCCCGGTGGCAAAGCCCCGGGTCAGCCCGGTACCCGGCATCCGGTACGGCATCCTCGGCGCGCCCCCTGCCAGCGCCGAAGCACTCTGCGACCCGGCCGCCACCACCGCGCCGGACGTCTTCCCTGACCTGGCCACCCTCACCGCCCACATCGCCGCCGGCCACCCCGCACCCGACCTCGTCATCACCCGCTGCCCCGCCACACCGGCGACCGCAACCCTGCCGGGCGCCGCACACCAGGCCCTGCACACAACCCTGGACCTGCTCCAAGCCTGGCTCACCGCCGACGACCTGGCCGGCACCACCCTGGTCCTGGTCACCGAAGGCGCCGTCGTGGCCCTCCCCGGCGAAGACGTCCGCGACCTGGCCGCCGCCCCCCTGTGGGGACTGCTGCGTACCGCCCAGGCAGAACACCCCGGCCGTTGCACGCTCATCGACATCGGCACGCCCCCGTACGGGGCCGAGTCCGTAGGGCAGGACCTGCTCGCCGCAGCGGCCAGTGGCGAACCACAACTCGCCCTGCGCGGCGACACGTTCCTCGCCCCCCGTCTCACCCAGGCACCCGCAACGGCCGCCGAAGCACCTGCGTTCGACCCGCACGGCACGGTGCTCGTCACCGGCGGCACCGGCACCCTCGGCGGCCTCATCGCCCGCCACCTGGTCACCCGGCACGGCGTACGCCACCTCCTGCTCCTGAGCCGAACGGGCCGCCAGGCACCCGGCGCGGCAGGACTGGCAGCCGACCTCACCGCGCTCGGCGCCCAGCCCACCATCATCACCTGCGACGTCGCCGACCGTGCCGAACTCGCCCAGCGCATCGCCGAGATCCCCCCAGGTCACCCGCTGACCGCGGTCATCCACACGGCGGGCGTGCTCGACGACGCCACCCTGGACGGGCTCACCCCGCAACACGTCGACACCGTGCTCCGCCCCAAGCTCGACGCAGCCTGGCACCTGCACGACCTCACCCGCGGCCACGACCTCACGGCCTTCGTCCTCTTCTCCTCGATCCTCGCGGTCCTCGGCAGCGCGGGTCAGGCCAACTACACCGCGGCCAATGCCTTCCTCGACGCCCTCGCCGCGCACCGCCGGGCCACCGGGTTGCCCGCCACCTCACTCGGTTGGGGCCTGTGGGCCGAGGCGTCCGGCATGACCGGACACCTGAGCCGCACCGACCTGGCCAGGATGGCCCGCGGCGGGCTCGCCGCCCTGCGCACCGATGACGGCACCGCACTCTTCGACGCGGCCCTGGCCACCGACCTGCCGTACGCGGCCCCCGCCCACATCGACCACCAGGCCCTCCGCACCCTGGCCGTCGACCACACCCTGCCCCCGGCCCTCCGCGAACTGGCCCCCGCCCCCGTACGTCGCGCAGCAACCACCACCGCGCCCCCCGCCGACGGCCGGAGCTGGGCCGACGACATGGCGCTGCGCACCCCCGAACAACGCCGACACACCCTGACCAGTCTCATCCGCAGCCAGGTGGCGACCGTACTCGGACACACCGAACCCGACGCCATCGACCTGCGGCACGCCTTCCGCGAACTGGGCTTCGACTCGCTGACCGCCCTCGAACTGCGCAACCGCATCAACACCGCAACCGGCCTGCGCCTCCCAGCGACCGTCATCTTCGACCACCCCACCGCAAGCGCACTGCTGACCCGGCTTGAGCGCGAGATCGCCCCCGCCCCGGACACCCGCCCCGAGCTGGCCCCGGCCGGGCCCGCCGCCGACGACCCGGTGGTGATCGTGGGCATGGCCTGCCGCTACCCGGGCGGAGTCGACGGCCCCGAGGACCTGTGGCGGCTGGTCGCGTCCGGCGCCGACGCGGTGGGTGACTTCCCGACCGACCGCGGCTGGGACGTGGCGGGGTTGTACGACCCGGACCCGGAACGGCCCGGAAAGGTGTACACCCGGCAGGGCGGATTCCTGACCGGGGCAGCGGAGTTCGACGCGGAGTTCTTCGGCATCTCGCCCCGCGAGGCAGCGGCGATGGACCCCCAGCAACGTCTGCTCCTGGAGACTGCCTGGGAGGCGCTGGAGAGCGCCGCCATCGACCCCACCGCACTCCGCGGGAGCAAGACGGGCGTCTTCACCGGAGTGATGTACAACGAGTACGCCTCGCGCCTCCACCACACCCCGAAGGGCTTCGAAGGACACCTCCTCGCCGGCAACGTGGGCAGCGTCGTATCCGGCCGGGTCTCGTACGCGCTGGGCCTTGAGGGCCCGGCCGTCACGGTGGACACGGCCTGTTCGTCGTCGCTGGTCGCCCTGCACTGGGCGGCGCAGGCGCTGCGCACGGGCGAATGCGACCTGGCCCTCGCCGGCGGCGTCACGGTGATGTCCACCCCCAACGTCTTCGTGGAGTTCTCGCGGCAGCGTGGGTTGGCGGTGGATGGTCGGTGCAAGTCGTTTGCGGCGGGTGCGGATGGTACGGGGTGGGGTGAGGGCGTGGGGTTGGTGTTGGTGGAGCGGTTGTCGGATGCGCGGCGCAACGGCCACCCGGTGTTGGCGGTGGTGCGGGGTTCGGCGGTGAATCAGGATGGTGCGTCGAATGGTTTGACGGCGCCGAATGGTCCGTCGCAGGAGCGGGTGATTCATGAGGCGTTGGTGAGTGGTGGTTTGGGTGTGGGTGATGTGGACGTGGTGGAGGCGCATGGTACGGGGACGCGGTTGGGTGACCCGATTGAGGCGCAGGCGTTGTTGGCGACGTATGGGCAGGGTCGGGGGGCGGGTGATCCGTTGTGGTTGGGTTCGGTGAAGTCGAATATTGGGCACACGCAGGCGGCTGCGGGTGTGGCGGGTTTGATCAAGATGGTGATGGCGTTGCGGCATGGGGTGTTGCCGCGGACGTTGCATGTGGATGAGCCGTCGCCGCATGTGGATTGGTCCTCTGGGCGGGTGGAGTTGTTGCGCGAGTCGACGCCGTGGCCTCGGGTGGGGCGTCCGCGTCGGGCGGCTGTCTCCTCGTTCGGGATCAGTGGCACCAACGCCCACATCATCGTCGAACAGGCACCGACGACTGACCTGTCCCAGCCCCCGGAGAAGGCCCCGAACGGCGCCGCGAGCGCGGTAGCGGGGTTGGGTGGGTTGGTTCCGTGGGTGGTGTCGGGTCGTTCGGTGGTGGGGTTGCGGGAGCAGGCGGGTCGGCTTGCCGCGTGGGTGGGGGAGCGGTCTGGGCTGGGTGTGGGTGGTGTTGGGGATGTGGGGTGGTCGTTGGCCGCCGGGCGTGCGGTGTTGGAGCATCGTGCGGTGGTGTGGGGGCGGGATGTGGGCGAGTTGGTCGCGGGGTTGGAGGCTGTGGTTGGTGGTGGGGTGGATGGTTCTGCGAGCGGTGTGATGCGGGATGTGTCTGCTCCGGTGTTGGTGTTTCCGGGGCAGGGTTCGCAGTGGGTGGGGATGGCGGTGGGGTTGTTGGAGTCGTGTCCGGTGTTTGCGGGGGTGGTGGGTGAGTGTGCGGTGGTGTTGGAGGGGTTGGTGGAGTGGTCTCTGCTCGACGTTCTGCGGGAAGAGTCGCAGGACGGGGAGTTGGGGGAGTGGCTGGAGCGGGTGGATGTGGTGCAGCCGGTGCTGTTCGTGGTGATGGTGGGGCTGGCTCGGTGGTGGGAGTCGTGTGGTGTGCGGGTTGGTGGCGTGATCGGGCATTCGCAGGGTGAGATTGCTGCTGCGTGTGTGGCGGGGGTGTTGTCGCTTGAGGATGCGTTGCGGGTGGTGGTGTTGCGGAGCAAGGTCTTGCGAGAGTTGCCGTCCGGCGGCGGGATGGTGTCGGTGGGGCTTGCGGCGGAGACCGTGCGGGACGGCATCGAGGCGGCGGGTGTCGGCGAGGTGGTCTCGGTCGCGGCGGAGAACGGGCCTTCGAGTGTGGTGCTGTCCGGCGAAGTGAACGCACTGCGCGAGCTGGTCACCTCGTACGAGCGGGATGGTGTGTGGGTGCGGTGGGTGCCGGTGGATTACGCCTCGCACTCTCCACAGATGGACGTGGTCGGTGGCGAGTTGGTCGATCTACTGGCTGGGGTCGTGCCGGGTTCGTCGTCGGTTCCGGTGTACTCGACGGTGACGGGTGGGTTGCTGGCGGACACGTCCGTCATGGATGCCGAGTATTGGTTCACCAACTTGCGGCAGACCGTACGCCTGCGGGAGGCGGTGGCTGCGGCGGTCGCCGATGGGCACAGTGTCTTTATCGAGTGCAGTCCGCACCCGGGTTTGCTGGCTCCGCTCTCGGAGACGCTTGATGAGTTGGGTTGTTCGGGCGTGGTGGTGGAGACGCTACGTCGTGGGGAAGGTGGTCCGGAGCGGTTGGCGCGTTCGCTGACCTCGGCTTTTGCGCAGGGTGTGTCCGTCGACTGGGCGGGGCTGTTCGCTGGTGCTCAGTGGGTCGATTTGCCGACGTACGCATTCCAGCGCAAGCGGTACTGGATCGATGGTGGGGGAGCGGCAGGCGATCCCGCGGGGTGGGGGATGGCTGCTGCGGGGCACCCGTTGCTCGGGGCTGCGGTGGAGTTGGCGGGTGGGGCGGGGTGGCTGTGGAGTGGGCGGTTGTCGCTGTCGGGGCAGCCGTGGTGGGCCGACCACGCGGTGGCCGGTTCGGTGGTGGTGCCCGGTACGGCCTTCGTGGAGCTGGGCCTTTGGGCGGGGGGTGAGGTGGGTTGCGGGTTCCTCGAAGAGCTCACCCTGCACGTACCGTTGGTGCTGCGGGCGTCGGCGGCGGTACGGCTCCAGGTCACGGTGGCGCCCCCGGACGAGGCGGGAATCCGCGCGCTGGCCGTGCACTCCCGGCCCGAAGCGGCCCCGGGTGAGGAGAGCCCCGAGCAACCCTGGACCCAGCACGCCACCGGCACCCTGTCCGCGACGGCGCCCGCGGCGGGGCCCAGCCTGGACATCTGGCCGCCGGAGGGCGCCGACGCGCTGGAACCTGCTGCCGTGTATGACAGGTTGGCGGAGTTCGGGTACGCGTACGGTCCGGTCTTCCGTGCCGTGCGCGCCGCCTGGCAGCGCGGTGACACCTTCTTCGCCGATCTCGCCCTGGCCGATGAACATGCCGCCACGCCCGGGTTCCTCGTACACCCGGCGCTGCTCGATGCCGCTCTGCACCCCGCCGCAGCACAGGCCGCCGCGGACGCCGACGCGACGCTGTTGCCCTTCACCTGGCAGCGGGTGTCCGTGACCGGCACCCCCTCGTCCGTGCTGCGGGTCGCCGTCACCCGCACGGGTCGGGACACCCTCTCCGTACGGGTCGCGGATGCCGTCGGGTTGTCGGTGGCGACCGCCGAGGCGCTGACCCTGCGGCCGATGAGCGCCGACCAGCTCGCCGCCGCCGCGGCACCGGTCGCGGACTGGCTCCACCACGTCGCGTGGCGCCCCGTGGGACTCGCCGCATCCGTGGTCGCGGCCCAGCGGTGGGCGGTGATCGGGGACGGGGCGCCGTTCGACGGACCGCCCCCGGCCGGGGTGAGCTGGGAGAACCACCCGGACTTCGCATCGGTGACCGCTGCCGCCGCTCCGCTGCCCGACATCACCGTGCTGCCCCTCGCTGCCGGTGGAGCCGACGCGTCAGCCGCCCCAGCCAACCCTGCTACCCCCGCCCCCACCGCCGTAGCGACGGCCGTGCACGCGGCGTTGGGTGTGGTGCAGGGCTGGCTCGCGGCCGACCGGGATGCCACCGCCCGGCTGGTGTTCCTCACCCGCGGGGCCGTCGGCACGGAGTCCGGCGCGGACGTCACCGACCTCGCCCAGGCAGCCGTCTGGGGCCTGGTCCGCACCGCACAGACCGAACACCCCGGCCACTTCGTACTCGTCGACGCCGACGACACCCTGACCCCGGAACTCCTGCGGGACCTACTGGCCACCGGCACGCAGCAGGTTGTGGTGCGTGGCCGCACCCTGCTCACACCCCGGCTCGCCAACCCCGACCCGCAGGCGGCCCTGGCCCTGCCGCAGGGTGACACACCCTGGCGGGTGGTGTCCGGGCCCGGCGGCACCCTGGACGCCCTCACCGTCGTCACACCCACCACCGCAGATCCCGCCCCGCTGCCACAACCCGGCGCAGGCCAGGTACGGATCGCCGTGCGCGCCGCCGGGGTCAACTTCCGCGACGCCCTGATCACCCTCGGCATGTACCCGGGCGAGGCCGTCATCGGTGCCGAGGCGGCTGGCGTCGTGGAGGCCGTCGGCCCCGGAGTGCGGGCCCTGCGGCCCGGCGCCCGGGTCATGGGCCTGTGCAGCGGGGCGTTCGCCGCCACCGTCGTGACGGACCAGCGCATGGTCACCCGCATGCCGGCGGGCTGGACCTTTGCTCAGGCGGCCACCACCCCGGTCGTCTTCCTCACCGCCCACTACGGGCTGCGGGACCTCGCCGGGCTGCGGGCCGGGGAATCCGTCCTCATCCACGCGGCGGCGGGCGGGGTGGGGATGGCGGCCACCCAACTCGCACACCACTGGGGCGCCACCGTGTTCGCCACCGCGAGCCCGACCAAGTGGGAGACGGTACGCGCACTCGGCGTCCCCGCCACCCACCTGGCCTCGTCCCGCGACCTGGACTTCGCGCGACACGTGGACGACGCGACCGGCGGGCGAGGCGTCGACGTCGTGCTGAACTCCCTGACGGGCGAGTTCGTGGACGCCTCGCTCGGCCTACTGGCGCCCGACGGCCGGTTCATCGAGATGGGCAAGACGGACCTGCGCGATCCGGCCCGCGTCGCCGCCGACCAACCCGGGGTGCGCTACCAGGCGTTCGACCTGGTCGACGCCGCCGGCCCGGACCGCATCCAGCAACTGCTCAACGAACTCGTCGCACTCTTCGAAAGCGGCGTACTCACCCCGCTGCCCGTCCGGGCCTGGGACGTCCGACAAGCAGCCGACGCGCTGCGCTTCGTCAGCCAGGCACGCCACGTCGGCAAGGTCGCCCTCACCGTGCCGCATGCGCCGTACCCTGATGGAACGGTGCTGATCACCGGCGGTACGGGCACGCTCGGCCGGCGTCTCGCCCACCACCTGGCCACCGCCCACGGCGCCCGTCGCCTCCTGCTCGCCAGCAGGTCGGGACCGGACGCGCCGGGAGTCGCCGCGCTCGTGGCGGAACTTGAAGAATTGGGTGCCGAAACCACCGTCGTCGCCTGTGACGCGGCCGACCGGTCCGCCTTGGACGCCCTGCTCCGCGCCGTACCAGCCGCTCACCCACTCACCGCCGTCTTCCACACCGCCGGCGCACTCGACGACGCACCCGTCGCGACCCTCACCCCCGGCCGGGTGGACCGGGCCCTACGCGCCAAGGTCGACGCGGCCACCCACCTCCACGAACTAACCCAGGACGCCGACCTGGCCGCGTTCGTCTGCTTCTCCTCGATCGCCGGCACCCTCGGCGTCGCAGGTCAGGGCGGGTACGCGGCGGCCAATGCCTTCCTCGACGGCCTCGTCACCCACCGCAGGGCCCACGGTCTGCCCGGCACCGCACTGGCCTGGGGGCTGTGGGCCGAACGCAGTGGGTTGACCGCACACCTGGCGGTCGCCGACCTGAAGCGGCTCGCCAGGAGCGGCATCGTACCCTTCAGCACGACACAGGGCCTGGCCCTGCTCGACGCCGCCCGACACACCCCGGGCGCCGTCCTCGTCCCGGCCAGGCTCGACCTGCCCGCGCTGCGCAGCAAGGCAACCCAGCAGCCGACCCACCCCCTGCTGCACGACCTCGTCGGCCCCCGTGCCACAGCCACCCCGGGCCACCACGCCGAGGGGCCGCCACTGCTCCAGCGCCTGTCAAGCCTGCCGGTGGGCGAACGCACCCCTCTGCTGCTCAGCGCCGTACGGGCCGAAGCCGCGCTCGTACTCGGTCACGACACACCCGGCGCCATCCGCACCGACCTGCCCTTCAAGAGCCTGGGCTTCGACTCCCTCACAGGCGTGGAACTACGGAACCGGCTGGCCACCCTGACCGGACTGCGGCTGCCCGCCACCCTGGTCTTCGACCACCCCACCCCGACGGCCCTCACCGACCACCTGCTCACCCGGCTCACCGACGACACCCAGCACGCCCCCACCTCCGTGGCCGGCGACGCCGACCCCGCCGGGGCGGTGGCCGACGACCCGGTGGTGGTCGTCGGGATGGCCTGCCGCTACCCGGGCGGGGTGGCTGGTCCCGAGGACCTGTGGCGCATGGTGACCGCCGGTGCCGAGGCGCTGGGTGACTTCCCCACCGACCGCGGCTGGGACGTGGCGGGGCTGTACGACCCGGACCCGGCGCGGGTCGGGAAAACGTACGTGCGACACGGCGGATTCCTGGCCGGGGCCGCCGAGTTCGACGCGGAGTTCTTCGGCATCTCGCCCCGCGAGGCGCTGGCGATGGACCCACAGCAGCGCCTCCTGCTGGAGACGGCGTGGGAGGTGGTGGAGCGGGCGGGGATCGATCCGGCCTCGCTCCGCGGCAGCAGCACCGGAGTCTTCGCCGGCATGAGCGGGCACGACTACGTACCGCCGATGGCCACCGTGCCGCACGGCGTGGAAGGGCACCTCATCACCGGCAACGCCGCAAGCGTGGCCTCCGGCAGGGTCGCGTACGCACTGGGTCTCGAAGGCCCCGCGGTGACGGTGGACACGGCGTGTTCGTCGTCGCTGGTCGCCCTGCACCTGGCGGCGCAGGCGCTCGGCTCCGGCGAATGCGACCTGGCGTTCGCCGGCGGCGTGACGGTGATGTCCACACCCGACTTCTTCCTGGAGTTCTCGCGCCAACGCGGCCTGTCGACCGACGGCCGGTGCAAGGCGTTCTCGGCCGCGGCCGACGGCATGGGTGCCTCCGAGGGCGTGGGCATGGTGCTGCTGGAACGCCTCTCCGACGCGCGCCGGCGCGGCCACGAGGTGCTGGCCGTGGTGGCCGGGTCGGCGGTCAACCAGGACGGGGCGAGCAACGGTCTGACAGCACCGAACGGCCCCGCACAGGAACGCGTGATGCGCGCGGCCCTACGGCGCGCCCGGCTGACTCCACGGGACGTGGACGTGGTGGAGGCGCACGGTACGGGGACGCGGTTGGGTGACCCGATCGAGGCGCAGGCGTTGCTTGCGACGTATGGGCAGGGGCGGGGTGAGGGTGACCCGTTGTGGTTGGGTTCGGTGAAGTCGAACATCGGGCACACGCAGGCGGCTGCGGGTGTGGCGGGTGTGATCAAGATGGTGCTGGCGCTGCGGAACGGGTTGCTGCCGCGCACGCTGCACGTGGACGCGCCGTCACCCCATGTCGACTGGTCCACCGGGCAGTTGGAACTGCTTACGGAGTCCCGTGCATGGCCGGATGCGGGCCGGCCGCGTCGGGCGGGTGTCTCCTCGTTCGGTATCAGTGGCACCAACGCCCACGTGATCCTCGAAGCAGCCCCGCCCGCACTGGAGTCCGCCGACCCGACGGGTGGGACGGCCGACAGTGTTGAAGGTCGGACGCCCGGGCTCGGTGGGTTGGTCCCCTGGGTGATCTCGGCCCAGTCGGACGAGGCCCTTCGAGAACAGGCCGCACGGTTGGCGAACTGGGTGGGCGAACACCCCGAGACACACGCCGACGACCTCGGCTGGTCACTCGCCACGGGCCGTGCCGAGTTGGCGTGCCGAGCGGTGGTGTGGGGCCGGGACGCGGGTGAACTGGTCTCCGGGTTGAGCGGGGTGGCGGAGGAGGGTTGCGGCGGCCCGGGTGTGGAGGGCGAGTTGCCGCTGCCGGTGTTGGTGTTTCCGGGGCAGGGTTCGCAGTGGGTGGGGATGGCGGTGGGGTTGTTGGAGTCGTGGCCGGGGTTTGGGGGGGGGGTGGGTGAGTGTGCGGTGGTGTTGGAGGGGTTGGTGGAGTGGTCGCTTTGGGATGTGTTGCGGGATGAGTCGCAGGTTGGGGAGTTGGGTGGGGAGTGGTTGGGGGGGGTGGATGTGGTGCAGCCGGTGTTGTTTGTGGTGATGGTGGGGTTGGCTCGGTGGTGGGAGTCGTGTGGTGTGGGGGTTGGTGGGGTGGTGGGGCATTCGCAGGGTGAGATTGCTGCTGCGTGTGTGGCGGGGGTGTTGTCGTTGGAGGATGCGTTGCGGGTGGTGATGTTGCGGAGCAAGGTCTTGCGGGGGTTGCCGTCCGGTGGGGGGATGGTGTCGGTGGGGCTTGCGGCGGAGGTCGTACGGGACGGCATCGAGGCCGCGGGTGTGGGTGAGGTGGTCTCGATCGCGGCGGAGAACGGGCCGACCAGTGTGGTGCTCTCCGGCGAAGTGGACGCGCTGCGCGAGCTGGTCGTGTCGTACGAGCAGGACGGCGTGTGGGTGCGGTGGGTGCCGGTGGATTACGCCTCGCACTCTCCACAGATGGATGTGGTGGGTGGTGAGTTGCGGGAGTTGTTGGCGGGTGTGGTGGCGGGTTCGTCGTCGGTTCCGGTGTATTCGACGGTGACAGGTGGGTTGTTGGCGGACACGTCCGTTATGGGTGCCGATTACTGGTTCACCAACTTGCGGCAGACGGTGCGGTTGCGGGAAGCGGTGGCTGCGGCGGTCGCCGACGGACACAGCGTCTTCATTGAGTGCAGTCCGCACCCGGGTCTGCTGGCTCCGCTCTCGGAGACGCTTGATGAGTTGGGTTGTTCGGGTGTGGTGGTGGAGACGCTACGTCGTGGTGAGGGTGGCCCGGAGCGGTTGGCGCGTTCGCTGACCTCGGCATTCGTACAGGGTGTGTCTGTCGACTGGGCTGGGTTCTTCGTTGGTGCTCAGCGGGTCGATTTGCCGACGTACGCGTTCCAGCGCAAGCGGTACTGGATCGATGGTGGGGGCGCGGCGGGCGATCCCGCGGGGTGGGGGCAGAGCGCGGTGGGGCATCCGTTGTTGGGTGCTGCGGTGGAGTTGGCGGACGGTGCGGGCACGGTCTTCACGGGCAGGGTGTCGATGGCGGGCTTCCCCTGGTTGGGGGAGCATGAGGCGTTGGGCACGGTGATCGTGCCGGGGACGCTCTTCGTCGAGCTCGCCCTCAGCGCCGGGGCCGCGGTCGGCTGTGACGAGGTGGAGGAGCTGACGCTGCACACTCCGCTCGCCCTGCCGGCGACAGGGAGCGTGCAACTCCAGGTGGCTCTGGGGACGCCGGACGCGGACGGCGCCAGGTCAGTGACCGTCCATGCGCGCGCCGCGGAATCCGGCGCGGATGCCGACTGGGCCCGGCACGCGGCGGGCCCCGGGGTGCCCGCCACCGAGTCCGCCCCGATCGCCGACGGGACTCGCACGCTCACGCCGTGGCCGCCGGCCGGGGCGGGGCCGCTCGATGCCGAGGGCGCGTACCAGCGGCTGGCCGCCGCCGGCCTGGACTACGGGCCGGCCTTCCAGGGGTTGCGCGCAGCCTGGCGCCTCGGTGACCGGGTCTTCGCCGAGGTCGAGCTGCCTGCGGAGCTGGCTGACGAGAGCGCCGCGTACGGCATCCACCCCGCGCTGTTCGACGCGGCCCTGCACGCGCTGCTCGATGGTGGTCGGACCGCCGACAGCCGCGAGCGCGACCCAGGCTGTGCTGTGGGCGGCGGCGCTGACCAGGCCAGGATCGCCTTCTCCTTCCGTGGTGTGCGGCTGTACGCCACCGGGGCCGCCGGGCTTCGGGTGTGCCTGACCACCTCGGGCGATGACACAGTGGGCTTGGAACTCGCGGACGCGTCGGGACGGGCGGTGGCGCGGGTCGAGGCCGTCGTGGTGCGTCCCGTGTCGGCGGAACAACTCCGCACGCCCGGGGCGATCCGACGCGACTCGCTGTTCCGGGTGGCCTGGCGCCCTGCGACACCGGACGCCACCGACGTAACCCCGTGGACCCTGGTCGGCGCCGACCCGTTCGGCCTGGTCGACAGGTTGCCCGAAACAGCCCGACCGGCTGGCCTCCACCCGACGATCGCCGAGGCCACCGCCGCAGGGCCGGCCGTACTGCTGACCGCCGTCGCCGGCGCCGGGCCCGACGCCGAACTCTCCGCCCGCACCCGAGACACCCTCACGGACACGCTCCGGCTGCTCCAGGGTTGGTTGGCTGACGACAGCCTCGCCGCGTCCCGACTCGTGCTGCTCACCCGGGGCGCGGTGCGCACCGACACCGGCGACGAGGTGACGGACCTGGCCGCGGCGGCCGTATGGGGGTTGGTGCGCTCCGCGCAGGCCGAGCACCCCGGGCGGCTCACCCTGATCGACATCGACCACCACGACGAGTCGGTCGCCGCACTCCCCACCACCCTCGGCACCTCCGAACCACAGATCGCGCTGCGCGCGGGGCGGCAGTCCGTACCCCGGCTCACTCGGGTGGAGCCGGTGAGCGATGCCAGCCGTGCGCTGCCGGCCGAGGGAACGGTGCTGGTCACGGGCGCGACAGGGGGCTTGGGTTGGCTGGTCGCCCGGCATCTGGTGACGGCCCACGGTGTACGCCACCTGCTGCTGCTCTCGCGCCGGGGCGAGGCGGCTCCCGGCGCGGACGAGCTCGCTGCCGAGCTGTCAGGGTTGGGGGCGACGGTGTCCCTGGTCGCCTGTGACGTGGGTGACCGTGCCGCGCTCGCCGCCGTGCTGACCCGCATCCCCGCAGGCCACCCCCTGTCCGCCGTCATCCACACCGCCGGCGTCGTCGACGACGGCACCATCGCCACCCTCACTGCCGAACAACTCGACCGTTCGCTCCGCCCCAAGGTGGACGGCGCGCTCCACCTGCACGAGTTGACCCGGGACAGCGAACTGGCCGCGTTCGTCCTGTTCTCCTCGGGCTCCACGACCTTCGGCGGCCCGGGGCAGGGGAACTACGCCGCGGCCAACGCCTTCCTCGACGGCCTCGCCGCGCACCGCCGCGCCCTTGGTCTGCCAGGCACCTCGCTGGCCTGGGGGTTGTGGGCCGAGTCCCGAGGCATGGGTGGTCGGCTCGGCGCGGTCGACCTCGCCCGCTGGCAGCGCACCGGCGCCGTCCCGATGCCCGCCGCCGAGGCACTCACCCTCTTCGACGCTACGCTCCACACCCCCTACGCCACCCTCGTCCCGGCCCGGCTCGACCTGGCGGACCTGCGCACCCGCGCACCCTCGCTGCCCCCGCTGTTCACGGACGTACTGGGCACGACGACGTCCCGTACGACACCCCGCGACCGGCACCAACCACTCGCCGCGCGCCTCGCCAACCTGCCGGCGACGGACCGCACCCCGGCCGTCCTCGATCTCGTACGGGCCGAGGCGGCAGCAACCCTGGGGCACGACACCACCGACCCCGTACCCGCCCGCCGCCCCTTCAAGGACATCGGCTTCGACTCCCTCACCGGCGTCGAACTGCGCAACCGACTGAACACCGCGACCGGGCTTCGGCTGCCGTCGACCCTCGTCTTCGACTACCCGAACCCGACCGCCCTCGCCGACCACCTGGTGCAGCGGCTCACCGGCACCGGGCCGGACGCCGGGACCGGTACGACGGCAGCGGGGGCGGCGCAGCCGCTGGTCAGGGACGGGCAGGAGCCAATCGCCATCGTCGGCATCGGCTGCCGGTTCCCCGGTGGCGCGGACACCCCGGAAGACCTGGGGCGGCTGCTGGCCGCCGGCGACGACGCCATGGCGGAGTTCCCCGCCGACCGCGGTTGGGACCTGGCGTCCCTCTACCACCCCGACCCCGACCGGTCCGGCACGACGTACGCCCGCGCCGGCGGATTCCTGGACGCAGCCGGCGACTTCGACCCGGAGTTCTTCGGCATCTCGCCCCGCGAGGCGCTGGCCATGGACCCCCAACAGCGGCTGCTTCTGGAGACTTCCTGGGAGGCCCTGGAGCGGGCCGGTATCGACCCCACCTCGCTGACCGGCAGCAACACCGGAGTCTTCGCCGGAGTCATCCACAACGGCTACGCCAGCCGACTTGCCACCCTCCCCGAAGAGGTGGAGGGTTACGCGGGCTACGGCAGCGCCGCCAGCGTCGCATCCGGGCGCGTCGCCTACGTACTGGGGCTTGAGGGCCCCGCCGTCAGCATCGACACAGCCTGTTCGTCATCGCTGGTGGCACTCCACCTGGCCGTCGGAGCACTGCGCGCGGGCGAATGTGACCTGGCCCTGGCCGGCGGCGTGACGGTGATGTCAACGCCCGAGTTCTTCATCGAGTTCTCGCGCCAGCGGGGCCTGGCCGCAGACGGCCGGTGCAAGGCGTTCGCGGCAGGAGCCGACGGGATGGGCGCAGCCGAGGGCGCGGGTGTGCTCGTGGTGGAGCGGCTGTCCGACGCGCGGCGCAACGGTCACCCGGTGTTGGCGGTGGTACGGGGCTCGGCCGTCAACCAGGACGGCGCGTCCAACGGGCTCACCGCACCCAACGGCCCCGCTCAACAACGGGTGATCCGCCAGGCCCTGGCCAACGCGGGTGTGACCGCAGCCGATGTCGACGCGGTGGAGGCGCACGGTACGGGGACGCGGTTGGGTGACCCGATCGAGGCACAGGCGCTGCTCGCGACGTACGGGCAGGAGCGTGCAGCGGGCGGTGAGCCGCTGTGGCTGGGTTCGGTGAAGTCGAACATCGGTCATGCGCAGGCGGCTGCGGGTGTGGCGGGTGTGATCAAGATGGTGCTGGCGCTGCGGAATGGGTTGCTGCCGCGCACGCTGCACGTGGATGCGCCGTCACCGCAGGTGGACTGGTCTTCCGGGCAGGTCGAACTGGCCGCCGAGCCCGTCGCCTGGCCCCCGTCGGACACCCGCCCCAGGCGCGCCGGCGTCTCCTCGTTCGGCATCAGCGGCACCAACGCCCATGTGGTGCTGGAGGAGGCACCGGGGTCGCCTGTGCCGCCGGCTGCCGTGCTGCCTGAACCGCACCGCCCCGGTGGCCTGGTTGATCCCGGCGACACCGGAGGTGTCGGTGGCGCCGGCGGTCGGAGCGGCCCCGTTGGCGTCGGCGACCTGGTGCCCTGGGTCCTCTCCGCCCGCACCGAAACGGCCCTGCGCAACCAGGCGTCCAAGCTCCGCGACTGGACCACCCAGCACACGGACGTCCCCCTGACGGATACGGCCTACACGCTGGCCGCGGGCCGTGCGCTGTGGGGGTGCCGTGCGGTGGTGTGGGGACGGGACGTGGCGGAGTTGGTGTCTGGGTTGGACGGCGTGGTGCAGAGCGGCAGCGATGGAGCGGCGGTCGCGCGGGATGTGTCTGCTCCGGTGTTGGTGTTTCCGGGGCAGGGTTCGCAGTGGGTGGGGATGGCGGTGGGGTTGTTGGAGACCTGCCCGGCGTTTGCTGAGGTGGTGGGTGAGTGTGCGGTGGTGTTGGAGGGGTTGGAGGGGTTGGTGGAGTGGTCGCTTGTGGATGTTCTGCGGGACGAATCGCAGATCGGGGAGTGGTTGGAGCGGGTGGATGTGGTGCAGCCGGTGTTGTTTGTGGTGATGGTGGGGTTGGCCCGGTGGTGGGAGTCGTGCGGGGTTCGGATTGGTGGCGTGATCGGGCATTCGCAGGGTGAGATCGCTGCCGCGTGTGTGGCGGGGGTGTTGTCGTTGGAGGATGCGTTGCGGGTGGTGGTGTTGCGGAGTCGGGTGTTGCGGGGGTTGCCGGCTGGTGGGGGGATGGTGTCGGTGGGGCTTGCGGTGGAGACCGTGCGGGACGGCATCGAGGCGGCGGGTGTCGGCGAGGTGGTCTCGATCGCGGCGGAGAACGGGCCTTCGAGTGTGGTGCTGTCCGGCGAAGTGAACGCACTGCGCGAGCTGGTCACCTCGTACGAGCGGGATGGTGTGTGGGTGCGGTGGGTGCCGGTGGATTACGCCTCGCATTCTCCGCAGGTGGATGTGGTGGGTGGTGAGTTGCGGGAGTTGTTGGCGGGTGTGGTGGCGGGTTCGTCGTCGGTTCCGGTGTATTCGACGGTGACGGGTGGGTTGCTGGCGGACACGTCCGTCATGGACGCCGACTACTGGTTCACCAACTTGCGGCAGACCGTACGCCTGCGGGAAGCGGTCGCTGCGGCGGTCGCCGATGGGCACAGCGTCTTCATTGAGTGCAGTCCGCACCCGGGTCTGTTGGCTCCGCTCTCGGAGACGCTTGAGGAGTTGGGTTGTTCGGGTGTGGTGGTGGAGACGCTACGTCGTGGTGAGGGTGGTCCGGAGCGGTTGGTGCGTTCGCTGACCTCGGCATTCGTGCAGGGTGTGACGGTCGACTGGGCCGGGCTGTTCACGGGGGCCCAACGAGTCGATTTGCCGACGTACGCGTTCCAGCACAAGCGGTACTGGTTGGAAGCGGGGCCAGTGGACGGGGGTAGCTACGGCTGGGGTGCGGCGCCTGGTGGGCACCCCTTCCTGGGTGGGGTGGTTGAGCTCGCCGGTGGGTTGGGCTGGGTGTTCACAGGGCGGGTCTCGCTGGCGGCGCAGGGTTGGTTGGCTGACCATGCGGTGTTGGGATCGGTGATTGTGCCCGGCACGATGTGGGTCGACATCGCGTTGCGGGCGGGGGCGGTGGCCGGCTGTCCGGTGGTGGAGGAACTGACGCTGCACAGCCCGCTAGTGGTGCCGGAACAGGCCGCCGTGCAACTGCAAGTGACCGTAGGTGCTGCCGATGCCGCCGGCGCCCGGCCCTTCGCCCTGCATGCGCGCCCGGAGGGTCTGGCGGAGGACGAGCCGGAGTGGACCCAGCACGCCACCGGCACTCTCGCGGCCGTGACCGCCCCCACGGTGGAGGAGCCGGACCTCACCGCGTGGCCGCCCCTGGGTGCCGTACCGGTCGACGTGCACGACTTCTACCCCAGGTTGGCGACGGCAGGTGTCGCGTACGGTCCCGCGTTCCGTGGCGTACGAGCGGCCTGGCGGCGCGGAGACGAACTCTTCGCCGAGGTCGCTCTCGCCGAGGAGTTGGCGGATGGTGCGCACCACTTCGAGGTGCACCCGGCGCTGCTCGATGCCGCGGTACAGACGCTCCAGGTGCGCGGCCCGGCCACCGAGGCTGAGGGCGGGCCGGGGGTCGACTCCGGGCCAGTGGGTTCCGGTGACGCACGGGTGGCTTACTCCTGGCGAGGCGTACGCATGCTGGCACCGGGCGCGACCCGGCTGCGGACCCGCCTGCTGCCGACGGGTGATGAATCCATGTCGCTGACGGTGGCGGATGCTGATGGCCAACTCGTTGCAGAAATCGATGAGTTGGCGGTACGGCGTATTACCGCCGGGCAGATCCAGGCCGCGGGCGGCGTACGTCGGGACCATCTCTTCCACCTCGTGTGGCGGCCGGTTCCGGTCCCCGATGCGTCGGCGGCCAGGCTCGCCCGCGTCGGGCCCGACGCCAGTGGGGAGAGTACGGAGCAGTACCCGACGCTGTCTGCCTTGGGTGAGGCAGTCGCGGCCGGCGCCACCCCACCCGACGCGGTCGTGGTGCGCGCCGAACAACTGGAGACCGATGCCCTGCCGGACCTCCGTGACTGGCCCGCCGACGACCGCTTCGCGGACGTACCCTTCGTCGTCCTCACCACACGGACGCTGAGCGTAGACGGCGACCCGACCACCCCGACCCACACCGACGCGACAAACACCGACCCAACCAATACCGACCCCACCAGCATCAGCACCAGCCCAACAAGCACCGACCCGACCCACCCACCAACCCATCCCGTGGACCTCCACGGACCATTCGGCGCACAGGTGGCGACGCGGCGTACCCCGCGTACCGTCCTGGTGGACACCGATACTGCCGACACACCGCCGGCGGGCATCCTCCAGGCCGCGCTGATCTGCGGCGCGCAGCAACTCGCGGTCCGGGGCGGGCAACTCCTCGCACCTCGGCTCGCCCGGTTCGACACGCACGGCCCCCTCGTGCCGGCCGCCCGCCGCGCCGCCGGACACGACGGGGAACAGCAGGGTGCGTCGACGACGGCAGACCGGCCGGCCACCGGAACGGTCCTGGTCATCGGCGTGGCCGACGGCTTCGTCGGGGCGCTGGTGCGACACCTGGTGGCCGTACACGATCTGCGCCATCTACTGCTGGTACCACGTGCCGGTGCCGAATCGGCGGTACGCGAGCTCGTGGCCGAGTTCGTACGGGAGGGCTCGGGCGTGTCGGCCGCGGTCCTGCCCTGCGCAACGGCCGAGCAACCCGCGGCGCTCGCCGCCGCGCTCGCCGACATCGACCCCAGCGAGCCGCTGACCGGCGTCATCCACGCACCCGACCTGCCCGCCGACCACCCACCGGCCGCCGCCGACGGAGCCCCGACCGACACCACGGGCCACCCAGACGACACACCCAACACGCCCGACACGCCCAGCAGCGACGAGGTCGAGCCGGCGACGCAGCCTGCCGCGACCGGTCTGGCGGCGGCCTGGCACTTGCACGAGCTCACCGCGGCACGGCCACTGGCGTTCTTCGTCACCCTGTCGTCCGCGACGGACCTGCTCGCCCTGCCGCAGCAAACCCGCCCCACGGCGTCGAGCGCCGGCTACCACGCTCTGGCCGCGCACCGCCGCGCCCATGGGCTGCCGGCTCTGTCGCTGACCTGGGGGCCACTGGCGGGGCAGCCGCAGCCGGCACCACCCGGGACCGTCGCCCTCGGCCATGAACAAGCCCTCACCCTGTTCGATGCGGCCCTAGCCAGCGGTGCGCCGGCGCTGGTCCCGGCACAGTTGGACCTCGCCGCGCTGCGGGCCAGCAGCCATCCCGTACCGGCTGCCCTGCACGACCTGCTGCTGCCGGCGGGTGGTGGGGCCGGCGAGCAGGGCGGTGATGCGGCGGCGGACGCGGACGGTCTCAAGCAGCGGCTCGCCGGGCTCACTGTGGTGGAGCGGGAACGCGTCCTCCTCGGCCTGGTGCGCGGCCACGCCGCCGCCGTACTCGGACACATCGACGTTGCAGAGGTCGGGCCGGACCGGGCGTTCAAGGAAGCCGGGTTCGACTCGCTGACCGCGGTGGAACTCCGCAACAGGCTGACCCGCTCCACCGGCGTCAGGCTGCGCTCCACCGTCGTCTTCGACTTCCCCACCGCCGCCGCACTGACCCGTCACCTCACCCAGCAACTCGGTGTCGAGCTCTCGCCCGCCACCCCCGTGCTGGCCGAACTCGACCGCCTTGAGGACGCGTTGCCCTCGGTGCTCGCCGAGAACGGCACACGCGACCGGGTCGTGGCGCGCCTGAGGGACCTCCTCGCGCGCTGCGACACCGCCGATGGCCCGCCGCCCGGCCCCGCACCGGCTGCGGACGACCTCGGCGCGGCCAGCGACGACGAACTCTTCTCCATGGTGGACCAGGGCTTCGAATGAATCAGCGCGCCGCCGACGACTACGACAGTGAGCACGAGGAGTTGAACGTACGTGGCTGAGTCGGAAGACAAGCTCCGCTCCTACCTCAAGAAGGCCATCGCCGACGCGCGCGGGGCCCATCGACGGGTGCGCGAACTTGAGGACCAGCAGCGCGAACCCATCGCGATCGTCGGCATGGCCTGCCGGTTCCCCGGGAGCATCAACACCCCCGAAGAGTTCTGGGACTTCGTACGGAACGGCGGCGACGCCATCACCGGCTTCCCCACCGACCGCGGCTGGGACATCGACGGCATCTTCGACCCCGACCCCGACACGCTCGGTGCGACCTATGTGCGTGAGGGCGGGTTCCTCCACGACGTGGCGGACTTCGACGCCGACTTCTTCGGCATCTCGCCGCGCGAGGCAGCCGCGATGGACCCCCAACAACGCCTCCTTCTGGAGACAGCCTGGGAAGCGTTCGAACGCGCCGGCATCAACCCGGCCGGGCTCAGCGGCAGCCGTACGGGCGTCTACACCGGCATCAACGGCCTGGACTACCCGGCCCTCCTTGCCAAGACGGCGAAGGGCAGGGACGGCACCCTCGGCATGGCCAACGGCGCCAGCCTGCTGGCCGGCCGCGTCGCGTACACCCTCGGCCTTGAGGGCCCGGCCGTCACGGTCGACACGGCCTGTTCGTCCTCGCTGGTCGCCCTGCACCTGGCGGCGCAGGCGCTGCGCGCCGGCGAATGCGACCTGGCGCTTGCCGGCGGGGTCACGGTCATGTCCACGCCGGAGATCTTCATCAACTTCAGCCGCCAGCGCGGGCTCGCCTTCGACGCCCGTTGCAAGCCTTTCTCGGCCGCCGCCGACGGTTTCATCCTCGCCGACGGGGCCGGCCTGCTGGCCGTAGAGCGGCTGTCTGACGCGCGGCGCAACGGCCACCCGGTGTTGGCGGTGGTACGCGGCTCAGCGGTGAACCAGGACGGTGCGTCCAACGGGCTGACCGCGCCGAACGGCCCCTCGCAGGAGCGGGTGATCCAACAGGCCCTGGCCAACGCCGGGCTGACCGCGGGCGAAGTCGACGTGGTGGAGGCACACGGTACGGGCACGACCTTGGGTGACCCGATCGAGGCCCATGCGCTGCTGGCCACTTACGGGCAGCAGCGGCCGGCGGGGCGCCCGCTGTGGCTGGGTTCGGTGAAGTCGAACATCGGCCACACCCAGGCCGCGGCCGGAGTGGCCGGCCTGATGAAGATGGTGCTGTCGATGCAGCACGACACGCTCCCGCACACCCTGCACATCGACGCGCCGTCGCCCCACGTGGACTGGTCGGCAGGCCAGATCGAACTGCTCACCCACCCCACACCCTGGCCCCGCACCGACCGCCCGCGCCGTGCGGGTGTCTCCTCCTTCGGCGCCAGCGGCACCAACGCGCACGTCGTCATCGAGGAACCGACGGATGCGGCCGTGGATGCGGACAAGGCTCACACCCCGACGTCTGACGTGGAAACCGCCGCCGCTGCGGAGTTGGTTGGGTTGGGTGGGTTGGTTCCGTGGGTGGTGTCGGGTCGTTCGGTGGTGGGGTTGCGGGAGCAGGCGGGGCGGCTTGCTGGGTGGGTGGGGGAGCGGTCTGGGGCGGGTGTGGGTGTGGGTGATGTGGGGTGGTCGTTGGTTTCGGGGCGTGCGGTGTTGGAGCATCGTGCGGTGGTGTGGGGTCGGGGTGTGGGGGAGTTGGTTGCGGAACTGGGGATCGTGGCTGGTGGCGGGACGGATGCCTCGGATTCTGGTGTGGTGCGGGACGTCTCGGATGTGGTGTTGGTGTTTCCGGGGCAGGGTTCGCAGTGGGTGGGGATGGCGGTGGAGCTGTTGGAGTCCTGCCCGGTGTTTGCGGGGGTGGTGGGTGAGTGTGGGGTGGTGTTGGAGGGGTTGGTGGAGTGGTCGCTTGTGGATGTTCTGCGGGACGACTCGCAGGTTGGGGAGTTGGGTGGGGAGTGGTTGGGGCGGGTGGATGTGGTGCAGCCGGTGTTGTTTGTGGTGATGGTGGGGCTGGCTCGGTGGTGGGAGTCGTGTGGGGTTCGGATTGGTGGCGTGATCGGGCATTCGCAGGGTGAGATTGCTGCCGCGTGTGTGGCGGGGGTGTTGTCGCTTGAGGATGCGTTGCGGGTGGTGGTGTTGCGGAGCAAGGTCTTGCGGGGGTTGCAGGCTGGTGGGGGGATGGTGTCGGGGGGGCTTGCGGCGGAGGTCGTGCGGGCCGGCATCGAGGACGCGGGTGTGGGTGGGGTGGTGTCGGTTGCGGCGGAGAACGGGCCTTCGAGTGTGGTGCTGTCTGGTGAGGTGGGCGCGCTGCGTGACTTGGTCGCCGCGTACGAGCGGGATGGTGTGTGGGTGCGGTGGGTGCCGGTGGATTACGCCTCGCATTCTCCGCAGGTGGATGTGGTGGGTGGTGAGTTGCGGGAGTTGTTGGCGGGTGTGGTGGCGGGTTCGTCGTCGGTTCCGGTGTATTCGACGGTGACGGGTGGGTTGTTGGCGGACACGTCCGTCATGGGTGCCGATTACTGGTTCACCAACTTGCGGCAGACCGTGCGGTTGCGGGAGGCGGTGGCTGCGGCGGTCGCCGACGGACACAGCGTCTTCATTGAGTGCAGTCCGCACCCGGGTCTGTTGGCTCCGCTCTCGGAGACGCTTGAGGAGTTGGGTTGTTCGGGTGTGGTGGTGGAGACGCTACGTCGTGGTGAGGGTGGTCCGGAGCGGTTGGCGCGTTCGCTGACCTCGGCCTTCGTACAGGGTGTGTCTGTCGACTGGGCGGGGTTCTTCGCTGGTGCTCAGCGGGTCGATTTGCCGACGTACGCGTTCCAGCGCAAGCGGTACTGGATCGATGAGGGAGTCACCGCGGGGGACCCGGCTGGGTGGGGCATGGGGGCCGTGAGCCATCCGCTGTTGGGCGCCGTCGTGGAGTTGGCCGGGGGCCGGGGCGCGACGGTGTGGAGTGGGCGGTTCTCGCTGGCCAGCCAGGGTTGGCTGGCGGATCACGCGGTGCTGGGCTCGGTGATCGTACCGGGGACGGCGTTGGTGGAGCTGGCGTTGCGGGTGGGAGCCGACCTCGGCTGTGCCGAGGTGGAAGAGTTGACGCTGCACACCCCGCTCGTACTGCCGGAGACCGGGGCGGTGCGCCTGCAAGTCAGGGTGGAGGCACCCGACGAGGCAGGGACCCGCGCGCTGACCGTGCACTCCAGGCCCGACGAGGGGGACGCCGACCAACCCTGGACCCAGCACGCCGCGGGCACGGTCGTCCCACTCGCCACGGCCGCGGCCGACGGTCACGAGCCCCTCACCCAGTGGCCGCCGGCCGGGGCGGAGCCCATGGACGGGGCCGATGCGTACGAGCGGCTGGCGGACGCCGGGTTCGACTACGGGCCGGCCTTCCGCGGCCTGCGGAGCGCCTGGCGGCGCGGTGCGGAACTCTTCGCCGAGGTGGAGCTGCCCGAGCACGTACGACACGCGGCCGAGCAGTTCACGCTGCACCCGGCACTGCTCGACGCGGCCCTGCACCCGCTCGCGGTGGCCGGGACGCTGGACGCCTCGCTGTCCGCGCGGTTGCCCTTCGCCTGGCGTGGGGTCCGCCTCACCGCGACCGGCGCGTCCGTACTACGGGTGCGGCTACTGCCCTCGGGCGGCGACGAGTTGGCGGTACAGGCAGCCGACGAAAACGGGCTACCGGTCTTCTCCGCGCGGTCGCTGACCGTGCGCCCCGTATCGGCCGACCAACTCAAGGCCGTGGACCCGTTCGTCCGCGACAACCTGTACCAGGTGGTCTGGGACCGGCGACCAACCCCCGCGACAACCATCGCGGCCCCCGCGTCGGCCAACGCCGAATCCGTGACACCGCGCTGGGCCGTCATCGGGGAAGGACCCGCCGCCACTGACGGTGTCGGCCATCCCGCGACCTCGGCCGGCATCGACACCCATCCGGACCTCGCAGCCTTGCTGGCTGCGGTCGACGCGGGCGCGCCGCTTCCCGAAGCCGTGCTGTTCCGGGCGCCTGTGGGTGTGGGGGACGGGGTTGGTACGGGCAGTGCCACCGTGCACAAGCTGACCCGTCGGGTGCTGGCCCTCCTGCAAGGGTGGCTGGCTGACGAACGCCTCGCGGCGACCCGGCTGGTGCTGCTGACCAGCGGGGCGGTGGCGGTCACCGGCCCGGAAGAGGTCACCGACCTGGCTGCCGCCGCCTTATGGGGGATGGTGCGCTCCGCGCAGGGTGAGCACCCTGACCGGTTCGTACTCGTCGACACGGACGCCCCTGACACCGACCCGCGGCGGCTGACCGAGCTCGTGCTCGGCGGAGACGCACAGCTCGCGGTACGCGCCGGCGCGGGCTACGTGCCCCGGCTGGCCCGCACCGGTGGGAGGGGCGGCAGCGGGTTCGCCCCCGCACCTGACGGCACCGTCCTCGTCACCGGCGGCACCGGCACCCTGGGCGCGGCCCTGGCCCGACACCTGGTGACCGCGCACGGCGTACGGAGACTGGCGCTCACCAGCCGCAGCGGTCCAGCGGCACCCGGGGCAGCAGCACTCCGCGCCGAGCTCGAAGAGTTGGGTGCCCAGGTGCGTGTCGCGGCGTGCGACGCGGCTGACCGCGGCGCCCTGTCCGACCTGCTGCGCACGGTGGCGCCCGAGCACCCGCTGACCGCCGTCGTGCACGCGGCGGGCGTGGTCGACGACGGCGTTGTGCAGGCCCTCACCCCGGACCGTCTCGCCAACGTGCTGCGCCCCAAGGTGGACGCGGCCTGGAACCTCCACGAGCTGACCAGCGGACTGGACCTGACGGCCTTCGTCCTGTTCTCCTCGGCGGCCGGGATGATGGGCAACCCAGGGCAGGGCAACTACGCCGCGGGCAACGCCTTCCTCGACGCACTGGCCGCGCAGCGGCGCGCCACCGGCCGGCCGGCCACCTCGCTGGCCTGGGGTTGGTGGGCCGAGCGCAGCGAGATGACGGCCGGTCTCGGCACCGCCGACCGACAGCGGATGGCACGCCTCGGGGTGCACCCGCTCACCTCGGAACAGGGCATGAGCCTCTTCGACGCCGCCGTCAACCGCGACGAGCCGGTGCTGATGCCCGTACGCATGGACCTGGCCACCCTGCGGGCGGCAGGGCCCGACGTGCCGGCCCTGCTGCGCGCCCTGGCACGTGTGACCGAACGCCACAGCGTGGGGCAGGGAGTTGCCCAACAGGGTGCGCTGGTGGGGCAGTTGGCGGGGCTCGACGTCGCCGAGCGGACGCGCGTCCTCGTGCAGGCCGTCTGTGCCCAGGCCGCGGCCGTCCTCGGCCATGCCCGTACGGCGGACGTGGCCGAACAGCGGGCCTTCAAGGACCTCGGCTTCGACTCCCTCACCGGTCTCGAACTCCGCAACCGGCTCAACGCCACCACCGGTCTGAGGCTCCCCGCCACCCTGATCTTCGACCACCCGACCCCACAGGCTCTCGGGCGGCAACTCCTCAACCTGCTCACCGAGGCCGAAGGCTGGGACACCGGCTTGACCCGGCTCACCGTGACCGACTCGACGGCAGCCGCCCTGGCGACACCGGCGGCTGCCTGGGACGAACCCATTGCAATCGTCGGCATGGGCTGCCGGCTCCCCGGCGGGGTGACCAGCCCCGAGGAGCTGTGGGACCTGGTCGCAGGTGGCGTGGACGCCATGGAGGAGTTCCCCACCGACCGCGGCTGGAACCTGACCGACCTCTTCGACGCCGACCCCAGCCGCCCCCGCAGCACCTATGTGCGGACCGGTGGATTCGTCGACACCGCGACCGACTTCGACCCGGAGTTCTTCGGCATCTCGCCGCGCGAGGCGCTGGCCATGGACCCCCAGCAGCGGCTGCTTCTGGAGACGTCCTGGGAGACCTTCGAGCGGGCCGGCATCGACCCGACTTCGCTGCGCGGCAGCAAGACCGGTGTCTTCGCCGGTGCCATCTATTACGACTACGCCACCCGTCTCCACACCGTGCCCGACGAGTTGGAGGGTTACATCGGGAACGGCAATGTGGGCAGCGTGGCATCGGGTCGGGTGGCGTACACCTTCGGGCTTGAGGGGCCCGCGGTGACGGTGGACACGGCGTGTTCGTCGTCGCTGGTCGCCCTGCATCTGGCGAGCCAGTCACTCCGCTCGGGCGACTGTGACCTGGCCCTTGCCGGCGGGGTGACCGTGATGTCGGCACCTAGCGTCTTCGTGGACTTCGCCCGGCAGCGTGGGTTGGCGGTGGATGGTCGGTGTAAGTCGTTTGCAGCGGGGGCGGACGGTACGGGTTGGGGCGAGGGGGTCGGCCTCCTGCTGTTGGAGCGGTTGTCGGATGCGCGCCGTAACGGTCACCGGGTGTTGGCGGTGGTGCGTGGTTCTGCGGTGAATCAGGACGGTGCGTCGAATGGGTTGACGGCGCCGAATGGTCCGTCGCAGGAGCGGGTGATTCGGGCGGCGTTGGGTTCGGCGGGGTTGTCTGTTTCGGATGTGGATGTGGTGGAGGCACATGGTACGGGGACGCGGTTGGGTGACCCGATCGAGGCGCAGGCGTTGTTGGCTACGTATGGGCAGGGTCGGGGGAACGGTCACCCGTTGTGGCTGGGTTCGGTGAAGTCGAACATCGGTCATGCGCAGGCCGCCGCGGGTGTGGCGGGGTTGATCAAGATGGTGATGGCGTTGCGGCATGGGATGTTGCCGCGGACGTTGCACGTGGACGCGCCGTCGCCGCACGTCGATTGGTCGATGGGTGCCGTGGAGTTGCTGCGTGAGGAGCGCCCGTGGGAGTCGGGTTCGGGTGTGGGTGGGGTGCGTCGGGCGGGTGTGTCGTCGTTTGGGATTAGTGGGACGAATGCGCATGTGATTGTGGAGGAGGCGCCGTCGTTGGGTGGTCCTGTGGTTGGGGTTGGGGTGGGGTCTGGTTGTGGGGTGGGGTCTGTGTTTGGTGGGTGGGTGCCGTGGGTGGTGTCGGGTGGTTCGGTTGGTGGGTTGCGGGGGCAGGCTGGTCG
>NZ_JBEHZD010000170.1:0-13661 GCF_040240285.1 Streptomyces sp. HSW2009
ACCCACAACCACCACACCAGCACCAGCACCAGCCGAACCCACCACACCCTCAGCCCCCCCCCCCCCCCCCCCCCCCCACCACCCGCCCCCCGCGCCCCCCCCCCCGCCCCCGCACCCGCGCCGCCGCGCGCCGCGGGGCCACCGGCCGGGCCGGCCCGACCGGCCTCCGCCCCGCCCGACGGCTCCGTACCGTTCGCCTCTTCCCTACGGCTCGCGTCCTCCGTACGGCCCGGCTGCTCCGTACAGCCCGCGTCCGCCGTACGGTCCGCCTCCGCAAGGTCTTCCCCCAGGCGTCCCCCCGCGCGGGCGCGGGCGCGTACCGACAGGGCCACGGCCGCCACCAGCGGGGCGAGCATCGCCACCCGCATCAGCTTGACCAGGACCGCGTCGCCCAGGGCCGCGGAGCCGGCCGACTGGGCGGTGGCCACCACCTGTCCCACGTCGTGCACGCTCGCCCCGGCCCAGCGGCCGAACTCGGTGTCATTGAGCCCGAGCGGCGCCTGGAGCAGCGGCAGGACGAGGATGGCGAGCGTGCCGCAGAGCGTGACCAGGGCGACCGATGTGGCCACGTCCCGTTCGTCACTCTCGGACGCCTCGCTGACCGCGCCGATCGCGGAGGCGCCACAGATGGAGTAGCCGGTGGCGATCAACAGCGGCTGGTCGCCGGGGAGTTTGAGCCTGCGGCCGAGCCAGAGCGTGCCGAAGAAGGTCGCCGCGACCACCCCGAACACCATGCCGACCGTCGCCCAGCCGAGCCCCAGTACGTCATCCAGGCTGAGCTTCAGACCGAGCAGCACGATGCCGAGCCGCATCAACCGCTTCCCCGCGTACGACAGGCCGGGCCGGCAGTGGCCCCGTACCAGCGTCCGTACGCCCGCCAGGTGTGCCACGACCACCCCGAGGACGACGGCCACCGTCAGCATCGGCACGGCGGGCAGCAGTCGGTGCGTACCCCAGGCCACGGCGACGCCGCAGCCGGCGAGCGCGAGGCCGCCCACCTTGCCCGAACGGGCAGCATGGGTGGGCGGTTTGGCCGCCGTGGAGCTGCCCGAACGGGCAGGCCCTGCGGGGGGTGGAGGAAGCTGTCCGGGCGACGCCTTGGGGGTCGGAGCCGCGGGCGTCGGCGCCGCGGGGGCCAGCGTCTTGGGCGGCGGCGTCTTGAGTGCGGTGGCCGGCCGGGCGGTCGCGGGCGGCTGTGGGGTCCGCGGGGCGGGGAAGGTGACGGGGGATGCGGTCCGGGGCACGGGGCCGGCGGATTCGGCCGCGGGCGGGGCGGGTTCGGCGGGCGGCGCGGCCGTGGCCGCGTGGGTGCCGGTGCCGGTGCCGGTGCCGGTGCCGGGCTGGAGGTGCGTCCGGCGGGCCTGGTGCACCCGGTGCACGCGCTGCATCTGCCGCTTGTGGTGGTTCGTCCGCGGCCGGCTCACAGCTCGCCCGCTGGCAGCTCGTACACGCGGCGCACGCTGGTGCCGAGCCGTGCGATGTCGGCCCCGTAGACGTGGATCGAGATCGCCTTGTCGGTGCCCGCGTTGCGCACCCGGTGGATGTCGCCCGGCGGGGCGAACCCGCAGACGGAGCCGAGCGGGTTGACGACGTCGCCGGTGGCCACCAGGCGCGCGGTGGCGCCGTCGGAGACCAGGCGGTAGCGGCGTTCGGCCTCTTCGCCCGCGTGCACGCCGGTCACGCACCACGAGACGTGGTCGTGGATGGAGGTCTGCTGCCCCGGCAGCCACACCAGGGCGACGACGGAGAAGCTGCCGTCGCGTTCGGCGTGCAACAGATGCTGCCGGTAGTGCTGCGGGTCGCCCTCGCACTGCTCGTCGGTGAGCAGATCGGCGCTGGCCAGGTGGGGGCCGAGCCGTTCGCCCACCAGGTAGGCGGTCAGGTCCGGCGGCAGGCCCCGGCCGACGGCCTCCCGCACGTCCTCGACGAGGGCGTCAAGACGCACGGTCGTACGAGCGGCCCGGAAGGGCGTGGGAGCGGTCGGAGTACGCATGGTCGAAGCGTCACGCGCCCCCACCTATTACGTCCAACAACAGTCTGTTGGCGGGACTCCAGGAATTGCTTATGGATGTGGCTGATGGGGACGCCGGTGGATGACTGTGGATGGCTGCCGATGCGCGGCAGCGAATCGCGGCGAGTGGCGGCGAGTGGCGGCGACGGCAGCCGGTGGGGAGTCCGCAGCCGGCTGCCGGGCGCGCGCTCGGCGGGTGGGAGCGCGTACGGGCGTACGGGCGTAGTCGCGTACGGGAGTAGGGGTGGTCCCCCTAGCTGCCGATCAGCAACCGACCCGGCGTTCGGCGGCGGCACGCAGTTCATCCAGGACCAGTGCGGTGGCCGGGATGCGCAGGTGTTCGCGGAGCACGTACGCGGAGACCTGGCGCCGCGAGGCCGGGTCGAGCGCCCGCCCGGTGACCTTCTGGTGGCACAGGAAGGACAGCACCAGGGCCGGCATCATCGCGACCCCGACCCCCGCCGCGACCAGGCTCTGCACCACCAGGTTGTCGTCGGTGGTGAAGGCGATGTCGGGGGCGAAGCCCTGTTCGGCGCACTCGTGCAGGAAGTTGGCGCGGCAGCGCAGACAGCCGGCTATCCAGCGCTCGTCGGCCAGGTCGGCGAGCTTGACCGCGCGGCGCCTGGCCAGCGGGTGCCCGGTCGGCAACAACACGGTGAGCTGGTCCTCGAAGAGGCGCACCTCGACGACCTCGTCCGGCACCTCTTCGTGCAGCCCCGGATAGGTGAAGGCCAGCGTGATGTCGCACTCGCCGCGCACCAGCCGGCGCAGCGAGTCGGGCGGCTCGCCCTCCAGCAACTCCACCCGCACCCCGGGGTGGCCGGCCGCGAGCCTGGCCATGGCCTCGGGGATCAGCGTGGCGCTGGCGCTGGGGAAGGCGCACACCCGCACCCGGCCGGCCCGCAGCCGGGTGATCGCGTTCATCTGCTGCTGGGCCGCGGCCATGCTGTCCAGGATCACGTCGGCGTGCCTGGCCAGCGCCTCACCGGCCTCGGTCAGCCGCATCTGCCGGCCGACCCGGGTGAACAGCGGGGTGCCGACGTCCCGTTCGAGCGCCTTCATCTGCTGGGTGATCGCGGGCTGCGTATAGCCCAGCGCCCGGGCCGCCCCCGAGTAGGAACCCGCCTGGAGCACCTCGCGGAAGGTGTGGATGTGCCGGGAATCGAACACCTCTGCATCATAAGCAGACGCCGCTCGGGCCCGGGCGCCCCGTGCGGACGGTGCGCCTGCGGGGCCGGCTCCGGGGCCGCCGGATAAGCAGAAGTTGGGGAGGGGTGGGGGTAGGGGGCGTACGGGGGCTGGCTGGGGGCGCCGGGGCCCGGCGGGAGGCCACACCGGGGGTGCGGCGGGAGGCGCCCCGAAGTGCGGTGCGCCGGTCACCCCGGCGGGGCGGGAGGAACGCCGGGGCCCGGCAGACGCCGACCGTCCGGCGGGGAAGCGTGCTGCGGCGCGACGGGAGGCGCGCCGGAGTCCAGCGGGCGCCCGACGGTGCCGACCCATGCGGCAAGCTGGACGAATGCCGCACGACACCGCTCCGCACCCCCTGCGCCCCGGCGCGCACCCGTACGCCTCCTACGACGGCGCCGAACTCGCCTACCGCGTCATCGGCCCGCGCGACGGGGCCGCCGTACCGCCGCTGGTCTGCCTCGCCGGCGGCCCCGGCCGGGACGCCGCCTACCTGGGCGACCTCGGCGGGCTCGACGCGCACCGGCCGCTGGTGGTCCCGGACAGCCGCGGCACCGGGGCCTCGCCGCCGGCGGCGCACCCCAGCGGGTACGCGTTCCCCGGCCTCGCGCAGGACCTGGAGGCGCTCCGCCACCATCTGGGACTGGAACGGTTCGCCCTGCTCGCGCACGACGCGGCGGCGGCCACGGCTCAGGCGTACGCGGCGGCGCACCCCGAACGACTCACCCATCTCGTCCTGGTCTGCCCAGGTGCCCGGCTCCAGGGCGAACTCCCGGACGACGCCCGCGCGATCTTCGAGGCCCGCTCGGCCGAGCCCTGGTGGCCGGACGCGCACGCGGCGATCCAGGCCCTGCCGACCGCGACGGAACTCTCCGAGGTACGCGCCCTGCTGCTGCGCGCCGCGCCGCTCGCGTACGGCCGCTGGGAGGCGCCGCAGCAGGAACACGCGGCGAGCGAGGGCGCCCAACTCGGCCCCGTCCCCCGGGCCGGCTTCTGGCAGGGCGTGGACGAGGCGGCCCGGCTCGCCCTGCTGGAGCGGCTGCGCGCGGTCCACTGCCCGGTGCTGGTGGTGACCGGCGAACTCGACGGCGTGACGGGCGTACGCGCCGGCGAACTCGTCGCAGCGTCCTTCCCGCACGCCACCCCCGACGGCCCCCGGGTCCGCGCCCTCCCCGCGGTGGGCCACTTCCCGTGGGTGGACGACGCGGAGGCGTTCCGCACGGAGGTGGAGGTGTTTTTGCGGGGGGTGGGCGGGGGGGCCGCGCGGGGCGTGAGCGGCGGGCTTCTGCGCGGGGCGCGGGGTGGTGGGATTCCGCGCGGGGCGCGGGCGCGGGGCGGTGCGGGTGGAGAGGTTCGCACGCGGGCGCCGGGTGGCGGTGGCGGTGGCGGTGGCGAGGTTCTGCTACGGGGTGGGGGCGGTGGGGTGCAGGCGAGGTTTCTCCGCAGGGCGCGGGGCGTAAGGCAGGAGGTGCAGGCGGACGGACGCCGGCGCCAGCACGAACAGCCACACCCGGCCGCCCGAACGGGCACCATCCGTCATGCCCTTTAGTGCACCCTCCGCTGCCTGATCGGGCAACCCAAAACCCCCACGACCGCCACCCCCACCCCCACCCGAACCGTCGCCCACCAGGCCACCTCCGCCCGCCCGGCGCCCCCGCCCGTTCGTGGCGATGATGTTGCGGTCACATGGCGACCGCCACGCATTCATTGACCAGGGGCCCCGGCACCGGCTTTAGTCATCTCAGCAACACCGCACACACCATGGGCGGCAGCACAACAGAACAACAACAGCCCAATGCACCAGCGCAACCTGCACAATTCTTGGCCGTGTGCCCGAGTGGTTTAGGGGCTCGCCTGCAAAGCGAGTTACGTGGGTTCGATTCCCGCCACGGCCTCCACATGAGGTTTACTCCTCAGCAATAGAAGAGTTGACGTACCGGCATGCTCCGGTAAGACACCTCCGGCCTTCCGCGTATGGACTCGTTCGCGATTCGCGCGGCATCAGACCGTCTGCCCCAGAGCCACGTCGCCCCAGCCGTTCATCGAATGAACATCGGGCCCGTTCGGGGTGGCGTAGCGTCGGGCGCATGGCATCTGAACACCTGGGTGACCGCATCGCTCGGCTGCGCCGTCTCGCCGATCTGACTCAGGAACGACTGGCCGAGCGGGCCGGCGTGTCCGTGGACGTGGTCCGCAAGCTGGAGCAACACCGCAAGCATTCGGCCCGGTTGCCGACCCTGCATGCCTTGGCCAGTGGGCTCGGTGTCGAGTTGTCCGCCCTGGTCGGAGACCCGCCGGCCGTCCCTTCGACGGGAGATGGCGACTCGCCGCAACTCGTCGCCCTGCGGCGCGCCGTCATGCCACCGCTCTTCGCCCCGCCAGCCGAGCCGAACGGCACCACGCGGCTCACCCCCGTACTGATGCGACGCCAACTCTCCGACGCCTGGACCGCTTACCACGACGCCGCCTTCGGGCAGCTCATGAACGATCTGCCCGGGCTCCTTGCCGACGCACGATTTCTCTCCGCCATCGGCACCCCGGAGGACCGTGCGGCCGGTTCGGCAGTGCACGGCAAAGCCCTTCAACTCGCCGGCCACTTGGCGATTCGCCTCGGCAAGACCGACCTCGCCCTCTCGGCGCTGGAGCGCGCGATGAGCGCGGCCGAGCAGTCATCGGACCCGCTCCTTACTCCGATGATCAGCAATTCCGTGGCCTGGAACTACCAACGGCAGAATCGCCTCGAAGACGCGACGCAGGTAGCCGTGTACGCGGCGGACCGGGTCGAGCGGGAACAGTCCGATACCGCGGAGGGCGTACGCGTCTGGGGCGGTTTGGTCATGTCGGCAGCGACATCCGCCGCGCGCTCCGGGAACTACGAATCCGCGTCCGACATGATGAAGGTGGCAGAAGGCGCCACCAAAAGGCTCGCAAAGCTGCCTCCGGTCGTCGACGGCAAAATGGTGTCGGTCTTCAGCCGCTCCTCGATCAGAATCGAGCGGGTACGACTCGCCGTACAACACGCGCGCCCCGACGAGGCCCTGCAACTCGCCCGGGGAATAAGGCTGCCGTCCGACACGCCCCCGTCATGGCGCACCTGGTTGCTGCTCGATATCGCGCGGGCCCACGTCGATCTGGGAAACGCCGACGAGGCCGTGCAGACGCTCATGCGACTCAAGAGGATCGCTCCGGCGTGGATGCGCCACCACACGTTGACGGTGACCATCATCCAGGACCTGCGGGCTGGCCCGTACCACCCGCCCGGTCTACGGAAGTTGGCGGAGAGCCTGGGGGTCGCCCACTAGGCCAGAGAACAGGGACGTTACGTCCCTGTCCCGCCCGCATCCCGTGCGGTTCGCTAACGGGACGCAAGCACTCCATCACTGTGTGTCCAGATGGAGTGCGGACCGTCCCGAGGAGGACTTGTTGAGCCGCAACGCCCCCTACCCCTGCCCGCGGCCCGGAGCGCTCCGAGCCGCCGTAGCGCGCGCTCGGAGGGTCCAGGCACGCTCCAGATTCCAGCCGCCGCCCAACGCGGTGAAGTCGCTCCGCTCCCCGGACCGCCGACTGCACGATGGGGGTGCCGCCTGATGGACGGGGCACATCGCGTGCTGATCATGGGCGTTCCGCTGCGCTTCTTCTTGCGGGAGGGGCAGGCAGCAGCCTGGTCACCCGTGACGGACGTGGAATTCCACGACGCGTACCAGGAGTCAATGTTCGACCCGGAAGCCTTGCGCAAGGACGTGCTCTGCCCCAACCGTAAGCGGGTGGAGTACGAAACGGCGGAGGGGCTGTTCTGGTCGGACGGCCGGGCCGCATGCGGGCTGATCACGTTGAACGACGGGTCCCCGCGAGAACATGCCGGGCCACGGGCGATCGGGGACGGGGGAGGGGCCGCGTGAACACTCCCCGTGAGGTATGGGTCTTTCTGCTGGTCCACTGCCCCGCCAAGACGCGCAACCCCTCCGACTCGGCGGGCCTTTGGCCACGCGTCCTCCAAGTCGTCAAGGGTGGCTGGAGTTGCCCGCCAGGTGTCGTGTTGCGCGCCGGGGAGTCGCTTCTCCAGGCCGCAGAACGGGTGGCCGACGCCCTCGGCATTGCCTTGCCGGAGTCGCCTGCTCTGTTGGCTGTGGATCAGCAGCCTGCCGTCGATGAACAGGACGAAGAGTTGGCCTTCTTCCTCGACGGGGGATCTGCGGCGGAGGGCGCGTTCGACACGCTGCCCCGCGACCAGGTCACAGTCGAATGGGTGCCCGTCGAAGACCTCGAACGCGTCGCGCTGGTCCACGCCCTGCGCACCCGACTACTGGCTATCGAACCCTCACTCCTGGTGGAGGGCATGCCGCCAGGGCGGAGCGAAGGACGAGGCGAGTAGCCCGACCATCCCGCCCCCTCCCCCGCCCCCGCGCCGCGCACCCCTCACCCCCGCCGCAAGCACTTCGCCGGGACCCAGTGGCGGGTGCCGTTCAGTCGGGCCCAGAGGTTGTCCCTGCCGCCGCAGCCCTTGAGTTTGTATCTGCCGCCCTTCGCCACGTGGGCCACGCAGACCTTGCCGCCCTTCTTGACCCAGCCGACGCGCTGCGCCTTCACCGTGGGGCGGGCCCGTTTGGCGACCCTGACCTTGGCCCGGTAGTCGTGGCACCGCCACGCGTCGACGGCGACCGCCGCGCCGGTGGTCGGGGCGCCCGCGCGGGTGGGGCCGGTCGCGCCGGGATCGGTCGCTGCGGCGTTCGGTGCCGCGGTGAGGAGCAGGGCCGCGGTCGCCCCGACAACTCCGAGGGTGGCCCATCGCTGATGCATGGCTTTTCCCTTCGTCGGCGTTGCTGTGCTGGATGACGGATCGCGCTGAGTCGCCTTGAGCCGTGGCGTATTTCGGTGAACTGCGGAGCCCTACCGGCCCGTCGTCCGCGCCGTCGCGTCCCGTCACAGGTTGCGGAAGGGGCGGTGAAGGCGACATAAGCAGGGCGGGGTGGATGGTGGGGACGGGGCACGAGGTGGTGGTGGGGCGGCGCGACATAAGGATGTTATGCACACGCATCGGCCCGGGGTCGGGGCGGGGACCGCCCATCCCGACAACGGGACCGGGATCTTCCTGTATGAACTCTCGGTGGACCCCGCCCATCGGCGGCACGGCGCCGGGGGCTCGCCGGTGCGGGCGCTGCGCGAGTGGGCGCAGCGGCGGGGGCGTTACGGCATGCGGGCCGGTACGGAACACGACAACGCGGCGGCACTGGCCACCCATCGCGCGACGGTCGCCGCGGACGAAGCGGACTTCGTGTCCCTGACGTGGTCGTTCCGGAACCGTGCGGAGACCGTTGAAACGGCACGCTGACCGAAACACGCGCAATACGCCAGGGGAATGGGAAATGTGGCGTAAGCGACGCTCCAACAACACACGACAGGCCATCTGCTACCACCCGTAACAGGCCCCCCTAAACAGACCCCTACCCCACCCCTACGGCACTCTTCGACGCAACGGCAAAACCAACTCCATTCACAGGGCCATCACAAGAAGGTTTCAGCATCCTCATAAAATGAGGGGTACTTACTGACAACCCCCTGCATGTGGCCGATTCCCCTCTCTCACGGCCGCCACCAGCAGCGTTGTGCTCTTAGGATCGTTGTGCGGCTTACCAGTTGTCGCGGTGGCTGACGCTGGCCAGCGACCGGGCCGAATCCCTCCTTTTCGCACGCGCACGAGGTGAATGTTTTGCGGTCTGAGACTCGCGAAGTAAGATTCCCGTTGTCCAACGGCCAGAATGAGATCTGGTTCAGCCAACAGCTCGACCCGGAAAGTACACAATTTCGGATCGGTGAGTACGTAGAAATACATGGGCCGGTCGATCCCAGGCTCATGGAGAGTGCCATACGTCAGGCCGTCGCGGAGGCCGAACCGCTCAATAGCAGGTTCGGCGACGAGGGCGGCGTTCCCTGGCAGGTGTGCGAGCCGCTGACCGAGTGGGACTTTCCCGTGCTCGACGTCAGCGCCGAGGCGGACCCGGACGCGGCGGCCGAGGAGTGGATGCGGGCCGACCTCGCGCGCGTCCTCGACCTGGCCCGTGACCCCCTCTTCCGGTACGCGCTGTTCAGGCTCGGTCCCGAGCGGTTCGCCTGGTACCAGGGGCTGCACCACATCGTCACCGACGCAGCGGGCGGGGCACTGGTCGCGCGGCGCACCGCGGAGATCTACACCGCACTGGCGAACGGCACCGAGCCGGGCCCGACGCCGCTCGGATCGCTGCGCCTGCTGCTCAACAAGGACGCCGAATACCGGGCTTCGGACGATTTCGGCAAGGACCGGGAATACTGGACCGAACGCTTTCAGAACTATCCGGAACCGGCCCGGTTGGCCGGCCGGCGGGCCGCCGTCTTCGAATCCCGTATCCGGGAGACCGTGTTCCTCAGCGAAGAGGAAGCGATCCGGCTACGGGCAGCGGCGCGGGCCGCCGGAACGCACTGGTCCGCACTGATGATCGCGGCGACGGCCGGCTATCTGCACCGCATCACCGGCGAACACGACATCCTGCTCAGCCTGCCCGTTGCGGCACGTACGGATGCGGATATGCGCACCGTGCCGGGAATGTTCGCCAATTTGCTGCCGCTGCGCATCGCGGTGGACGGGCAGACCCGAATACGCGACCTGCTCAAGCAGGTTTCGCGCGAGGTGCGGAAGGCGCTGCGGCACCAGCGGTACCGGAAGATCGACCTGGCCCGGGATTTGCAGTTGCCGGACGGCGGGCGCGGATTCAACGGGCCGCACGTCAACATCATGTCCTTCGGATATGACTTCACCTACGACGGGCACCGGGTCACCGCGCACAACCTGTCCAACGGACTGGTCGAAGACCTGGCCATCATGGCGTACGACCGGTCGGACGGCACCGGCATCCGTATCGACCTGAACGCCAATACCGACCTGTACAGCGCGTCCGAACTCGCCACGCACCGGCGGCGGTTCATCGACCTGGTGACGGAGTTCGCCGATGCCGACGCGGAGGCGCAGCAGCGCACGCTCGGCAGCATCGAATTGCTGGACGACGCCGAGCGGGAACAGATCCTCTTCGACTGGAGCGGCGGGACCCGGCCAGCCCCGGCCTCCAGCACGGCCGACCCCGCGACGACCGACACGCCCGACACCCTCCCCACCCTGCTCGCCGCCCAGGCGACCCGTACGCCGGAGCAGCAGGCCGTGGTGGCCGGCGACGTCCGGCTCAGCTACGCGGAGCTCGACGCCGCGGCCGGCCGGCTCGCCGCACTGCTCGCCGCCCGTGGCGCAGGCCCCGAACGGACCGTCGCCGTGGCGCTGCCGCGCGGCGCCGACCTGGTGGTGGCGCTGCTCGCGGTGCTCAAGACCGGCGCCGCCTATCTGCCGCTCGACCTCGACCACCCGGCCGAGCGGCTGCGCTACCTCCTGGAGGACGCGGCCCCCGCACTGATCATCACGGGCCCGGGCCCGGGCCCGGGCAGCGGCACGGCCACCAGCACCAACGTCCTGGCCGAGCTGGGCGGCGACGTTCCGACGCTCACCCTCGGCGACAGCGAGGTCAGCGAGGCGCTCGCCGCGGTGGACCCGGCGGCAGCCGCGTCCCTGCCCGGCCCGCAGCCGCTGCACCCGGCGTACGTCATCTACACCTCTGGCTCCACCGGGCGGCCCAAGGGCGTGCCCGTGGAGCACCGGGCGATCGTCAACCGGCTGCGCTGGATGCAGGACGCGTACGGGCTGGCCGCCGACGACCGGGTGTTGCAGAAGACCACCGCCGGCTTCGACGTCTCGGTGTGGGAGTTCTTCTGGCCGCTGCTCACCGGCGCCACGCTGGTGCTCGCCCGCCCCGGCGGCCACAAGGACCCGGCCTACCTCGCCGAGGTGATCCGCACCGAGTCGATCACCACCGTCCACTTCGTACCGCCCATGCTGGACGTGTTCCTCGCCGAGCCGCAGGCCGCCGGGTGCACGACGCTGCGCCGGGTGTATTGCAGTGGCGAGGCGCTGTCCCGGGAGACCGCCGAGCGCTGCCACGCGGTGCTGCCGCAGGCCGCGCTGCACAACCTGTACGGGCCGACCGAGGCGGCCGTCGACGTCACCTTCCACGCCGTCGAGCCGGGCGCCACCGGCCCGGTGCCGATCGGCCGGCCGGTGACCGGCACCCGCGTGTACGTGCTCGACGAGGGGCTGCGGCCGTGCCCGCCCGGCGCCCCGGGCGAGTTGTACCTGGCCGGCGTGCAGTTGGCCCGCGGCTACCACCGGCGGCCCGCGCTGACCGCGGGCCGGTTCGTCGCCGACCCGTACGCCCATCTGTACGGCGCGGCCGGCGAGCGGATGTACCGCACCGGGGACCTGGTGCGCTGGCGCGCCGACGGCAGCCTGGACTACCTGGGCCGCACCGACCACCAGGTCAAGCTGCGCGGCTTCCGCATCGAACTGGGCGAGATCGAGGCGGCGTTGCGCGCACTGCCGCAGATCGGCCAGGCGGTCGCGGTGGTACGCGCCGACACGCCCGGTGACCAGCGGCTCGTCGCGTACGTGACGGCCGAAGCCGGGGACGACGCACCGGAGGCCGCAGACGGTGCGGCAGCCGGCGGGACAGCCGGTTCGGCAGCCGGAGCCGGGGAGCCGGCCGGGGCGCAGACCGGGGCGACGTCGCTGGACGTCCCGGCGGTGCGCGCGGCGCTCGGCCGGACGCTGCCCGACTACATGGTGCCCGCCGCGTTCGTCGCCCTGGACGCGCTGCCGCTGAACGTCAACGGCAAGGTGGACCGAGCCGCGCTGCCCGCCCCCGACGTGAGCGCGAACAGCGCGGGCCGGCCGCCGCGAACCCCGCACGAGGAGTTGCTGTGCGGCCTGTTCGCTGAGGTGCTCGGGGTGCCCGCGGTCACCATCGACGACGACTTCTTCCACCTCGGCGGGCACTCGCTGCTCGCATCGCAACTGGTCAGCCGGGTCCGTACCGCGCACGGCGTGGAGCTCACGATCCGGGACCTGTTCGCCGCGCCGACCCCGGAACGGCTGGCGCTGCGGCTCGACGCGGCGCTGGCGCAGGGCTCCGCCGCGCCCCAACCGCACGGCCTGGAGCCGCTGTTCGCACTGCGCGCGGAGGGCGACCGGCCGCCGCTCTTCTGCATCCACCCGGGCGGCGGCCTCGGCTGGCTCTACTCCGGGCTGCTGCCGCACCTCGGCGCCGACCAGCCCGTGTACGTGCTCCAGGCGCGGGCGCTCAGCGAGCCGGACAGCCACCCCGCGCGGGTGCAGGAGATGGCCGCCGACTACCTGGCGCAGATCCGTACCGTCCAGCCCAGCGGCCCGTACCACCTGCTGGGTTGGTCGTTCGGCGGGCTGGTCGCGCACTCGATCGCGGTCCAGCTCCAGCAGGGCGGCGAGGAGACGGGGCTGCTGGCCGTGCTCGACGCGTACCCGGACTACCGGCACACCTTCGACGACCTGCCGCAGCTCAGCAAGCGGCAGTGGCTCGGGCTGCTGCTCGACGACGTCGGCGGCCGGGACCTGACGGCGCCCGCGCCGGAAGCCGAGCAGCAGGCGGGCACCGGGCAAGAAGCGGGCGCCGGGCAGGAGGCGGAGCTCGCGGCCGATCTGAGCCGGGAGACCGGGCTGCCGGTGCACCTGCTTGAGGGCCGGGACAGCTTCCCGCTGCTCGACATCTTCCGCAACGACCTGGAGCTGATGCGCACGTTCGCGCCGGAGCCGTACGCGGGCGACATGCTGCTGTTCACCGCGGACCTGGAGATCCCCGGCTACGAGCGCGACCCGGCGCACACGCCGCAGGCGTGGGAGCCGTACGTGGGCGGGCTGCTCGACGTGCACCACGTGCCGGCGCAGCACTACCACCTGATGCGGCCCGAGCACGTGGCGCGGATCGGCCCCGTGGTGGCCGCCGCGCTGCGCAGCCCGCGCGCGCCGGCCGCCGACGACCGGGCCGCGCTGCCCCACTGACACCGCCCCGACCGGAAGGACTTTCCGTGACGAACCCGTTCGACACCCCACAGGGACGCTTCAACGTCCTGGTCAACGCCGAAGGCCAGCACTCGCTGTGGCCGGCCACCATCGACGTGCCGCCGGGCTGGACGGTGGCCCACACCGGCGAGGACCGCGCGGCGTGCGAGGCGTACGTGGCGGCCCACTGGACCGACCCGCGCCCGGCGGGCCTGACGGCCGGGTGAGCGCTGGTGACGGCTGGCCCGGTGGCCGGTTGCGGGTCGGCTGACGGCTGCGCCGGCGACCGGCTTGGGGGCCGGTCGTCAGCCGGCTTGCGGCTGGCCCCGGCCGCCGGGTTGGGCGGTTGGCCGTCGGCCGGCTTGGGGGCCGGTTGACGGCTGGCTTGGGCGCCGGTTGACGGCCGCGCCTGCCTCGGCCGCCACACCACAGCGGGGGGGGGGGGGGGGGGGGGGGGCCGCCCCCCCCCCCCCCCCCCGGCGCCCCCCCCGCGGGGGGGGGGGCCCCGCCGCGCCGGCGCCC
>NZ_JBEHZD010000171.1:0-13651 GCF_040240285.1 Streptomyces sp. HSW2009
GGGGGGTTGGGGCGGGCGTCCCCCCCGCTGGGCGGGCGGGGGGTGTGGCCGCCGGGGGGGGCGGGGGGGGGGGGGTGGCGGGGGGGGGCCGCAGCCCCGCCCCTGACGACCTAGGCTTCGGCGCCTTCCATTTCCCGGATGAGGCTCTTGGGGCGCAGGTCGGTCCAGTGCGTGTTCACGTACTCAAGTGCCGCGTCCCGGGTGGCGTCGCTCAGCACGGTCTGCCAGCCGGCCGGAACCTCGGCGAACGCCGGCCACAGCGAGTGCTGCCCCTCATCGTTGACGAGCACGAGATAGGTGCCATCGGGGTCCTCAAAGGGGTTGGTGCTCATGGATCGCTCCTTCTCGAAGAATTCCTTGGTGGCTGCGCCTCGGTAGGCCCCGAGGTCTTTCGGGACGGCCCGGCGTCGTCATAGACGGTCCGCCAGGAATCGGCCGATGCGGGCCACATGTCGGGCGTCGGCCAAGAGGTTTCCGTGGGTTGATTGTATCGGGCAGACCTCGATCGATCCGCCGACGAAGGGTTGCCACAAGCTGACATCGAAACGGGTTTCCGGGCTGCCTTCCGGTTTCTCTTCCGCGGAGATGAACAGCATGTCGCCGTCGAAGTGGCCCGGTTCGAACCGCCGCATGACCCGGACGTTGTTGACGTAGACGTCCTTGAGGGAAAGCACGTCCTGGTCCTGGAGGTGGTCCAGGTAGGCCATCGGCTGGTTGCCGGCCTGAAGGAACTCCCGGAAGCGCAGCAGGACGCCCTGCTGGTCGGCCTTCAGTTCCAGCGGGTCGACGGGGAAGCCCATGGCTTGCAGGTTGTTCGCCACCACCTCGTGCTCCACCGGCTCCGAGGTGTCGCTGTGTTCGCCCGGCGGGTACGAGTCGAGCACGGCCAGCATGCTGACCTGCTCGCCGGCGGCCCGTAGCCGTACGGCCAGGTCGTGCGCGGCCAGGCCGCCGAAGGACCAGCCGGCCAGCCGGTAGGGGCCGTGCGGCTGGATGGAGCGGATGCGGGCCAGGTGGTCCTCGGTCATCTCGGGCATCCCGCCGGGCAGCGGCCCGCCGCCGTCCAGGCCGCGGGCCTGGAGGCCGTAGACCGGCACGTCGGCGCCGAGGTGGCGGACCAGCCCCGAGTAGCACCAACTGAAGCCGCCGCCGGGGTGCAGGAAGAACACCGGGGCCGCGGCGCCGCGGGGCCGCAGGGGCAGCAGCAGTCCGGTCGAGCTCTGTTGCGGGTCGGGGCCGGCCGCCGCGGTGACGGCGCCGCCGGTCAGCAGCTTGGCCAGCGCGGCGGGGGTGCGGGCGTCGAAGACCGACCGCACCGGCAGGTCGCCGCCGAGTTCCTCACGGATGCGGCCGACCAACCGGGCGGCGAGGAAGGAGTGGCCGCCGAGGGCGAAGAACTCGTCCTCGGCACCCACCTGTTCGACGCCGAGCACCTCGGCGAACAGGGCGCACAGCGCGCGCTCCTCCGGGGTGAGGGGGGCGCGGGATGCGCTGTCCGCCGCGTAGTCGGGGGCCGGCAGCGCCGCGTGGGCCAGCTTGCCGTTGGTGGTCAGCGGCAGCGCGTCCAGGGTGACGAACGCGGCCGGGACCAGGGGTTCGGGCAGGGCGCGCAGGGCGTGGTCGCGCAGGGCGGTGGCGCTCGGCTGCTCGCCCGGGTCCGGGACCACGTAGCCGACCAGGCGCCGGTCACCCGGCCGGTCCTCGCGGACCACGACGGCAGCCTGGGCGACGCCGGGCGCGGCGGCCAGCACCGCGGCGACCTCGCCGGGTTCGACGCGGATGCCGCGGATCTTGACCTGGTCATCGGCGCGGCCGAGGTAGTGCAGTTGCCCGTCCGTGGTGCGGCGGGCCAGGTCGCCGGTGCGGTACAGGCGGCTGCCGGGCGGGCCGTACGGGTCAGCGACAAAGCGTTCTGCGGTGCGGTCGGGGCGGCCGAGGTAGCCGCGGGCCAGAGCCCGGCCGGCGACGTAGAGCTCGCCCGGTACGCCGGTGGGGGCGGGCCGCAGCCACGGGTCGAGGACGCGGACGGCGGTGTTGTCGACGGGGGTGCCGATCGGTGGGGCCGCGGCCCAGGTGGCGGGCGCCGCGGGCAGTTCGGCGGCGGTCACCACGTGGGTTTCGGCGGGCCCGTAGTGGTTGTGCAGTCGGCGGGGGCCGCTGTCGGCCGGGGTGGTGCAGAAGGTGGCGATGGCGCCGCCCGGGGTGAGTGCTTCGCCGGCCTGGACGAGGTCGGTGAGGTCGGGCAGCGCGAGGTGGGCCGCGGTGGCGGCGGCGCAGACCGCGTCGAGCACCAGATTGGGCGCGTACAGCTCCTGGATTCGCTGCGTCGCCAACCACCTGGCCAGCCGTTCCGGGTCGCCGCGCACCTCGTCGGGGCAGATCACCAGCGTCTTGCCGTGCAGCAGGGTGCCGAGCACCTCCTGTACGGAGACGTCGAAGCCGACGGCGGTGAACTGGGCGACGCGGGTGCCGGGCGCGCCGGGCAGGGCGCGGCCGTGCCAGTCGATGAGGTTGGCCAGCGCGGCGGCGGGCATCAGCACGCCCTTGGGCCGGCCGGTGGAGCCCGAGGTGTAGATGACGTACGCCGGGTGGCCCGGGTGCAGCGGGCCGGTGCGGTCGGCGTCGGTGAGGTCGGTGGCGGGGAGCGCGCTGAGGGCTGTTGTGGTCTCGGCGCCGTCCAGGACGACGGTGTGGGTGTCGGGCCCCGCCGGCAGTGTGGCGGCCAGGTCCTGGCTGGTGAGGACCAGGACCGGGTGGGCGTCGTCGAGCAGTCCGGCGATCCGCTCGGCGGGGTGGGCGGGGTCGATCGGCAGGTAGCCGGCACCGGCCTTGAGGACGGCGAGGGCGGCGACGGCCAGGTCGACCGAGCGGTGCAGGGCCACCGCGACGTGCCGTTCGGGTCCTGCGCCGCGGCTGACGAGCAGGTGTGCCAGCCGGTTGGCGCGGGCGTTGAGCTCGGCGTAGCTGAGGGTGGCGCCGGCCTCCTGCACCGCGGTCAGGTCGGCGTGGCGGGCGGCGACGGCCTCGAACCTGGCGGGCAGCGAGGTGCCTGGCAGGCTCCGCTGCGGCCCGTGACCTGCGGACAGCGCCTGGTCGCGTTCGGCGTCGGTGAGCAGCGGCAGGTCACCGATGCGCTGCCGGGGCTCGGCGGTGGCCGCCTCCAGGACGCGCAGCAGCCAGCCGATGAGTCGGTCGGCCGTGGCACGGTCGAAGAGGTCGGCGCTGAACTCGACCCCCGCGTTGAGCCCGTCCGGTGCGCCGGTGGCGTCGTGGCGTTCGGCGAAGGAGAACAGCAGGTCGAATTTGGCGGTGCCGTTGGTCGCCGGCAGCGTGCTGATCTCCAACCCCGGCGGGCTGGCGAGGGGCTGGGTGTCGGCGGTCCGCTGTTCGGTGTTGTTGAAGGTGAGCATGGTCTGGAAGAGCGGGTGGTGGGCGCGCGAGCGCTGGGGGTTGAGCTCTTGCACCAGGCGTTCGAAGGGCAGGTCCTGGTGGGCGTAGGCGGCCAGGTTGGTTTCGCGTACGCGGCCGATGAGTTCGCGGAAGGTGGGGTTGCCGCCGGTGTCGGTGCGCAGCACCAGGGTGTTGACGAAGAAGCCGACGAGGTCGTCCAGGGCGTCGTCGGTGCGGCCTGCGATCGGGGTGCCGAGCGGGATGTCGTCGCCGGCGCCGACCCGGTTGAGCAGGGTGGCCAGGGCGGCCTGGAGCACCATGAAGGGGCTGCTGCGTGCGGCGCGGGCCAGGGTGCGCACCTTGGCGTAGAGGGTTTCGGGCACGGTGTAGGCGATCCGGCCGCCGCGGTGGGCCGACTGGCTGGGGCGCGGCCGGTCGGTGGGCAGGCTGAGTTCGTCCGGCAGGTCGGCGAGCGCGGTGCGCCAGTAGGCGAGTTGCCTGGCGATGGGGCTGTCGGGTTGGTCTTCGGTGCCGAGCGCGGTGCGCTGCCAGAGGCTGTAGTCGGCGTACTGGACGGGCAGCGGGCGCCAGTGGGGTGCGGCGCCGCGCTGGCGGGCCAGGTAGCCGGTGATGAGGTCGCGGGCGAGCAGCGGCACCGACCAGCCGTCGCCGGCGATGTGGTGGACGAGCAGCAGCAGGACCCGTTCGCCCGGCCCGGTCTCGAACAGCCAGGCACGGAGCGGCAGTTCGTTCTCCAGGTCGAAGCAGTGGCTGGCGGCCTCTTCGACGGCGGCGGGCAGCCGGTCCTGGTCGACGTCGGTGACCGGGGTGAGTTCGGGGCGGGCGGCGGGGCCGTGCCGGACGATCTGGTACGGGCCTTCGGCGTCCTCGGCGAAGACGGTGCGCAGGCTCTCGTGCCGGTCGGCGACGTCGGCGAGCGCTTCGCGCAGGGCGGCGTGGTCGAGGTCGCCGGTGAGGCGGAGTGCGAAGGGGATGTTGTAGAGCGGGCTGGGGCCGTCGAAGCGGTGCAGGAACCAGAGCCGGCGCTGGGCGAAGGAGGCGGGGACGCGGTCGGGCCGCGGCGTGGTGGCCTCGATGGCGGGGCGGGCCTGGGCCGCGCCGTCCAGGGCGCGGGCCAGGGTGGCGACGGTGGCTGTTTCGAAGAGTTGGCGTACGGCGAGTTCGACGCCGAGGGCCTGGCGGATGCGGCCGGCGAGGCGGGTGGCGAGCAGGGAGTGTCCGCCGAGGGTGAAGAAGTCGTCGTCGATGCCGACCGTGGGCCGGCCGAGCAGCTCGGCGAACAGGCCGCACAGGATGGCCTCTTGCGGGGTGCGCGGTGCGCGGCGGGTGGCCTCCTGGTCCTGGTCGGCCTCGGGCGCCGGGAGGGCGGCCCGGTCCACCTTGCCGTTGCGGGTCAGCGGCAGCGCGTCCAGGGTGACGAAGGCGGTGGGGACCATGTATTCGGGCAGTTCGGCGGCGACGTGGTCGCGGAGTTCGGCCGGCGCCGGGTGGCTGCCGCGTTCGGGCACCAGGTGGGCGACGATGCGCTTGTCGCCCGGGTGGGGCTCGTGGACGGTGACGATGGCCTGGGCGACGTGCGGGTGGTGGCCCAACACGGCCTGGATCTCGCCGAGTTCGATGCGGAAGCCGCGCAGCTTGATCTGTTCGTCGGCGCGTCCGACGTAGCTGATCTCGCCGCCCGGGGTCCAGCGGACCAGGTCGCCGGTGCGGTAGGCGCGGGCGCCGGGCGGGCCGTAGGGGGCGGCGATGAAGCGTTCGGCGGTCAGGTCGGGGCGTCCGCGGTAGCCGCGGGCCAGGCCGGCGCCGACGATGTACAGCTCGCCCACGGTGCCGGGCGGTACGGGCCGCAGGGCGGCGTCGAGTACGAGCAGTTGGGTGTTGTCCAGCGGGCGGCCGATGGGCACCGAAGCAGGCACCTCCGCACCGGGGGGCAGCCGGTGGTAGAGCGCGAAGGTGGTGGTTTCGGTGGGACCGTAGACGTCGATGACGGTGGTGTCGGGGCAGGCTGCCATGACCCGGCGCACGGCGGCGTCGGGCACGATCTCGCCGCCGGTCCACACCTCGCGCACGCTGGCGAACCGTTCGGGTGCCTCGTCCGCGACGAGTTGGAAGAGGCCGGTGGTCAGGAAGATGACGCTGACGCGGTGTGCGGTGAGGACCTTGCCGAGGAGTTCGGGGTCGAGTTCGCCGGGTGGGGCGAGGACGGCGGTGCCGCCGGTGAGTAGTGGTACGAACATCTCGTAGGTGGAGGCGTCGAAGGCGTGCGGGGAGTGCACCAGGACCCGCTGGTGGGCGCCGCCGGCAAAGGCCCGGTCGTGGACGAGTTCCAGGATGTTGCGGTGGGTGGCGCCGACGCCCTTGGGAGTGCCGCTGGAGCCCGAGGTGTGGATGAGGTAGGCGAGGCGGTCGGCGGGGAACGGGGTGGTGGGGTCGCCTGTGGCCGTGTCGTACGGGGCGGGGCTGCCCGCGACGGGGTGGCCCGTGCTCGTGTCGTACGGGGCATGGCCGCCCGCAGTGGCGTCGGCCGTGGTCTGCTCGTCAACGGTGAGCGTGGGGAGGCCGAGTTCGGCCGCGGTGGGTGCGTGCGCCGGGTCGGTGAGGACGAGTGCGGCGCCGGCGCCGGTGGCGACCTGGCGGAGCCGGTCGGCGGGGTCGCGGTCGCGCAGCGGCAGGTAGGCGCCGCCGGCCTTGAGCACCGCGAGGACGGCGGTGATCAGTTCGGGCGAGCGGCCCATCAGCAGTGCGACCGGCGTCTCGGCGCCGATGCCGTGCCCGGTCAGGCGGCGGGCCAGCGCGTCGGAGCGGGCGTCGAGCGCGGCGTAACTGAGGGTGGTGTCGCCGGATTCGACGGCGGGGGCCGTGGGGGTGCGGGCGGCCTGGGCGCGGAAGGCGGTGGGCACGTCGGTGGCCGGGACGTGGGTGTCGGCGCCGCGGCCGAGGTCGATGACGGCCCGGCGGTCGTCGGCGGAGAGCAGTTCCAGGCGGCCGACCGGCCTGGCGGGTGCGGCGGCCACCGACTCCAGGATGCGCACCAGGCAGCCGAGCGCGGCCCGGGCCCGGTCGGCGGGGACCAGCGCGGGTTGGTGGTCGAGGCGCAGCCGCAGCCCGTCGCGGCCGACGGCGACGAGGGCGAGCGGGTAGTGCGCGGCGTCGCGGTTGCGTACGCCGGCGACGGTGAGGGCGACGGGGCCGCCGCTTTCCTCGCCGCCGGTGCCGAGGTCCACCGGATAGTTCTCGAACACCATGGTGGTGTCGAAGAGTTCACCGGCGCCGGCCAGGCGCTGCACGTCGGCAAGCCCGATGTGCTGGTGGTCCTGGAGTCGGGTCTGCTGTTCCTGCACTCGCTGGGCGAGGTCGAGCAGGGGTTCGTCGGCGCGCAGCCGTACCCGTACCGGCAGGGTGTTGATGAACAGGCCGACCATGCTCTCCACGCCGGGGATCTCCGGCGGGCGTCCGGAGACGGTCGCGCCGAACACCACGTCGTCGCGGCCACTGAGCTGGCCGACGACGACCGCCCAGGCGGCCTGGACCAGGGAGTTGAGGGTGAGAGCGCGTTCGCGGGCGAGGGCGGCGAGCCCCTGGTGTGCGGTGCGGTCGAGTTCGGCGTCCAACCGGCCGGGCACGGTGGGGGCGTGGTCGCCGGTGTGCGGGGCGACCAGGGTGGGTCCGTCGATGTCGGCCAGGGCGGTGCGCCAGGCGTCGAGCGAGGCTGCGGGGTTGCGGGCGGCCAGCCAGGTGAGGTAGTCGCGGAAGGGTGGCACCCGGGGCAGACCGCCGTCGTCGCCGCCGGCCTGGTAGAGGGCGAGGAGTTCGCGCAGCAGCAGCGGGCGTGACCAGCCGTCGAGCAGGATGTGGTGGTTGGTCAGCACTAGCTTGTGCCGCAGTTCACCCAGTTTGATCAGCAGGAACCGCATGAGGGGCGGCTTGGTCAGGTCGAAGCGGCGCCTGCGGTCCTCTTCCAGGGCGGTGTCGGCGGCTGCGGTGCGCTCCGCTTCGGCCAGGGTGGTCAGGTCCAGTGCGGTCCACGGCACCTCCACCTGGTGCGGGATGAGCTGGACGGGGCGCGAGACACCCTCGTAGCGGAAGGCCGCGCGCAGGTTGGCGTGGCGGCGCAGCAGGGCCGCGCAGGAGGCGCGCAGCAGTTCGGCGTCGAGTTCGCCCGCGAGCTCCAGCACCTCCTGCACCAGGTAGACGTCCGGCGCCGCCTCGTCGTAGGCGCTGTGGAAGAGCAGGCCCTCCTGGAGCGGTGCCAGGGGCAGGATGTCCTGTAACCCGGGCTGCGTCACCATCACGAATTCCTCCAGTCGTCTTCGAGCGACTCGATCTCGTCCTGGCTCAGGAGGCTCAGGGAGACGTCCGAGACGCTGAGTCCGCCCGCGTCGGGGCGTTGGGCGTGGTCGGCGAGGGCCTCAAGGGCCTGGAACCAGCCGGTGGCGAGCTCGCTGACCTGGGTGCGGTCCAGGACGTCCGCGGCCCAGGTCCAGGTCGCGGTCAGGGCGGGGCCCGCCGGCCCGTCGTCGGTGCGGGCGTTGAGCTCCAGCGGGTGGGCGAGCGGCACCCGCGGGTCGGTGCCGCCGAGTCCGGCGGCGCTGGCGAGCACGGTCCAGTCGGGTACGGCGGCGCTGCCTGCCTGTTCGGCGTCGGCGACGGTGAACCGCCCGAGGTAGTTGAACGCCACTTGCGGGGTGGGCAGGTCGGTGAACTGTTCCGGGGTGGTCTGGCCGAGGTGGCGGACCAGGCCGTAGCCGATGCCCTTGTCGGGTACGGCGCGTAGCTGTTCCTTGACGCGTTTGACGACGTCGCCGGCGGCGGGTCCGGCGGCGAACGCCTCGGTGAGGTTGACGGCGCCGGCGTCCAGCCGTACGGGGTAGAGGCTGGTGAACCAGCCGACGGTGCGGGACAGGTCGGCCTGGCCCACGGTCTCCTCCTCGCGGCCGTGGCCCTCCAGGTCGAGGAAGGCGGCCCGGCTGCGGCTGCCGCTCCAGCGCGCCCAGGCGAGTGCGAAGGCGGCCAGCAGGACGTCGTTGACTTCGGCGGTGAACGCGGCGGGCAGGTGGGTGAGGACCTGTTCGGTCACCTCGACGGGCAGCGACAGGGTGAGGTGTTCGGCACGGGCGTAGGTGTCGCGCTCGGGGTCCAGGGCCCGCCGACCGAGCAGCGGGGCGCCGGGCCGCAACACCTGCTGCCACCAGCCGCTCTCGGCGATCCGCCGGGGCGCCGCCGCGGCCTCGGTCAGCCGCTGTGACCAGCGGCGCAGCGAGGTGCCCACGGGTTGCAACTGCGGCTGGCGGCCGGCGCTCACCGACCGGTACGCCTCGGCGAGGTCGGGGACCAGGATGCGCCAGGAGACGCCGTCCACGACGAGGTGGTGGACGAGCCAGAGCAGCAGTCCGGGTGTGTCGGGCCCGTGGTCGAACCAGACGAGTTGCCCCAGGGTGCCGGCGGCCGGGTCGAGCCGTTGCCTGGCTGCTTCGGTTTCGCGCTGGACCAGTTGGCGCCGGCCCGCTTCGTCCAGGCCGCTGGCGTCGACGTGGTGGATCAGGTCGGCCGCGTCGATGCTGCCGGGCGCGGGGATCTCCAGGTGGCGGGGCGGCCCGTCGTGGACCCGGGCGCGCAGGGCGCCGTGGTGGTCGAGTACGGCCTGGACGGCGCCGTGCAGGTGGGTGGGGCGCAGCCCGGCCGGCACCTGGATGATGCGGGACTGGTTGAACTGGTCGGTGGCCCCGCCGCGCTCGTAGTACCAGTGCATGATCGGGGTCAGCGGCAGGGTGCCGATGTCCTCGCCGGGTGCTTCGACGGCCGCGGGGGCGGTCTCGGTGGCGACCTCGGCGAGCGCGGCGACGGTGCGCTGTTCGAAGACGTCGCGTACGGAGAGTTCGATGCCGGCCCGCCGGGCGCGGCTGACGAGTTGGATGGACATGATGCTGTCGCCGCCGAGGTCGAAGAAGCCGTCGTCGATGCCGACCGCGTCCAGCGCCAGTACGTCGGCGAAGAGTCCGCACAGCGTCTTCTCGCGCTCGGTGCGCGGCCCGCGCCGGTCGGCTTCGGCCCGGCTGCCGTACTCGGGTGCGGGCAGGGCCCGCCGGTCGAGCTTGCCGTTGACGGTCAGCGGCAGCGCGTCCAGGGTGACCACCGCGGACGGCACCATGTGGGTGGGGAGCACGCCGGTCAGGTGGGCGCGCAGCGCTTCGGGGTCGAGTTGCCGTCCGCCGGTGGGCACCGCGTAGCCGACCAGCCGCCGGTCGCCAGGCCGGTCCTCGCGCACCACCACGGCGGCCTGGGCGACCTCGTCGCGCTCCAGCAGGGCCGCTTCGATCTCGCCGAGTTCGATCCGGAAGCCGCGCAGTTTGACCTGGTCGTCGGCGCGCCCGGCGTAGGCGAGGCGGCCGTCGGCGAGCCTGCGGCCGGTGTCGCCGGTGCGGTACATGCGGCCGGGTCCGTAGGGGTTGGCCACGAACCGTTCGGCGGTGAGCCCGGCCCGGTCCCAGTAGCCGCGGGCGAGTCCCGCGCCGACGACGTACAGTTCGCCGACCACGCCCGGGGGCACCGGGCGCAGCCGCTCGTCCAGGACGTAGACGGCGAGGTCGGGGATGGGGACGCCGATCACGGAGCCGGCGGCGGCTGCGGCGCCGGCCCGGTCGAGCGCGATGTGGGTGACGTGCACTGTGGTCTCGGTGATGCCGTACATGTTGACCAGCGTCGGGGCGTGCTCGTCGTGCCGGTCGTACCAGTCGGCGAGCCGGCCGAGGTCGAGCGCCTCGCCGCCGAAGACCACCGTGCGCAGCCGCAGTCGCGCACTGAGCTCGGGGTTCTCCTGGTCGGCCGCGATGAGCTGGTAGAACGCGGACGGCGTCTGGTTGACCACGGTGACCTGCTCGTCGGCGAGCAGCCGCAGGAACTGGTCGGGGGCCCGGCTCACGGTGTGCGGGACGACCACCAGGCGCCCGCCGTAGAGCAGTGGCGCCCACAGCTCCCATACGGAGAAGTCGAAGGCGTACGAGTGGAAGAGGGTGCCCACGTCGCCGGGGCCGAAGCCGAACCAGTGGTCGGTGGCGTCCATCAGCCGGACGGCGTTGGCGTGCGGCACCACCACGCCCTTGGGGCGGCCCGTCGATCCGGAGGTGTAGATCACGTACGCCGCGTTCTCCGCTGCGACCTGCTGTTGCGGGTCGGTCGCCGGGTACGGGTCGGACTCGGCGAGCACGTCGGGGGTGACGGTGAGCACCGGGCGGGCGTCGTCCAGGGTGTAGGCGATGCGGTCGTCCGGGTAGGCCGGGTCGATCGGCAGGTAGGCGGCACCGGACTTCAGCACCCCGAGGACGCCGACGACCAGTTCTTCGGTACGCGGCATGCGCAGCGCCACGAACCGCTCGGGCCCGGCGCCGCGCTCGCGCAGCAGGTGGGCGAGGCGGTTGGCGCGGGCGTCGAGCTCCGCGTAGGTCAGGGTGGTCCGCTCGTAGCTGACGGCGACGGCGTCGGGGCGGGCGGCGACCTGGCGGGCGAAGCGCGTGATGAGGGTGTCGGCGGTGCCGCTGCCTTGGTGTGGCGCGGCCGGTGCGGGCCGCTCGGTCGGGGTGGTCGGGTGGGGCAGCGTGGTCGGTGCGGTCGGTGCGGCCGGCTGGGTGGGAGTGATCGGGCTGATGGGAGTGGTCGAGTCGGCCGGTTGGGACAGTGCTGCGGGGGCGGTACTGGTCACCGGGGCGGCGGTGATTGCCGGGACGGTGCTGATCGCCGGGGCGGCGATGAGCTCGGCCCATTCGGCCGGGTCGAGGAGGGCCACGTCCCCGATCCGTACGGTCGGCTCGGCGGCGACCTGTTCCAGCACGCGGACGAACCGGGTGGCGATGTCGTGTGCGGTGCGCCGGTCGAAGAGCTCGGTGCTGAAGTCCAGCGCGCAGTTGAGCCCGCGTGCCCCGGCCGGGCCGCCGCGTTCGGCGAGTTCGAAGGAGAGGTCGAACTTGGCCGACGGGGCGCCGAGCGGCCGGCCGGTGACCTTCAGCCCGCCGGGCCCGGTCTGGTCGGCGCCGTCGAGGGTCAGCTCGCGGGCCGCGTTGTCCAGGTTGAGCACCGTCTGGAACAGCGGGTGCCGGGACAGCGAGCGCTCCGGGTTCAGGACCTCGACCAGCCGCTCGAAGGGCAGGTCCTGGTGGGCGTACGCCTCCAGGTCGGCGGCCCGCACCCGCTCCAGCAACTCGACGAACGTCGGGTCGCCTGAGGTGTCGGTGCGCAGCACCAGGGTGTTGATGAAGAACCCGACCAGGTCTTCGAGTGCGTCATCGGTGCGCCCGGCGATGGGGGTGCCCAGCACGATGTCGGTGCCGGCGCCGAGCCTGGTGTAGAGGGTGGCCAGGCTGGCCTGGAGGACCATGAACAGGCTGACCCGGTGCTCCCTGGCGACCTCCCCCAGCCGCTCGTACAGCCCGTCGGGCAGTGCGAAGGCGATGCGGTCACCCTGGTAGGAGGCGGCGGCCGGGCGCTGCCTGTCGTACGGCAGCGCCAGCTCTTCCGGCAGGTCGGCCAGTGTCGAGTGCCAGTAGCCGAGTTGGCGTGCGATCTCGCTGGTCGGGTCGTCCTCGGCGCCCAGGACGCCGCGCTGCCACAGGCTGTAGTCGGCGTACTGCACCGGCAGCGGCGCCCAGAGGGGTGCCGCGCCCGCGGCCACCCTGGCGGTGTAGGCCGCGGTCAGATCGCGCACGAGGATGCCGCGCGACCAGGCGTCACCCGCGATGTGGTGGGTCAGCAGGAGCAGGGTGCTGCGCTCGCTGGGCTGTTGCTGCTGACCGGCCGCGGGCTGTTCGTTCGTCGGGGGCGTACGGTACGTCGTCGGCCGGTCGTTGGTCGCGGGCTGCTGCCCGTACGCGCCGGCCGGCTCGGGCGGCAGCCGGAACAGGGTGGCGCGCACCGGGATCTCGGCGGTCAGGTCGAAGGCGTACCCTGCGGCCTGCCGCATCAGCCCGTCGACGGCCGACTCCGCCACGGTCTCGACCAGCAGCGGCGGCCTGGCCTGGGCCGCGTCGAGCACGACCTGGTAGGAGCCGCCCTCGGGAGCCTCGGCGAAGACGGTCCGCAGACTCTCGTGCCGGGCGACCACGTCACCGAGCGCCAGCCGCAGCGCCTCGGCATCCACCGGCCCGACGAGGTCCAGCGAGACCACCATGTTGTACGCGCTGCTCGGCCCCTCCAGGTGTTGCAGGAACCACAGCCGCTGCTGGGCGTGCGAGAGCGGCACCCGGGCCGGCCGCGCGGCAACCACCTGCACTCGGCCGCGCGCCGCGGCGGCCTCGTCGAGTGTGGTGGCGAGTTGGGCAACGGTGGGTGTCTCGAAGATCCGCCGTACCGCGATCTCCACGTTCAGTACGGAACGGATACGACTGACCAGCTTCGTCGCCAGCAGCGAATGCCCACCCAGGGTGAAGAAGTCGTCATCGATCGAGACCTCTTCCATGCCCAGCACCTCGGCGAACACCCCACACAGCAGCTCCTCGCGCGGAGACCTCGGGGCCCGACCGAGCTCCGCCGTCCCACCCTCGTACGTGGGTACGGGGAGAGCCCGCCGGTTCACCTTGCCGTTCGCCGTGAGCGGGAACTCATCCAGCACGACGATCGCCGACGGCACCATGTACGACGGCAGTCGGTCGGCCAAGGCATCGCGGACTTCCGCCACCAGGCTGGCTCGCATCGCATCGGTGAATGTGTCGGTGTGGGTGTGGGTGACCGGGTCGGCTTCGGTGTCGGTGCCCGTGTGGGTGTCGGTTTGGGTGTCGGTGCTGGTGTTGTTGCTGGTCGCGGGGATGACGTAGGCGGTCAGTCGCTGGTCGCCGGGGACGTCCTCACGGACCATCACCACCGCACGACCCACCACCACCTGATCCACCAACGCCGCCTCAACCTCACCCAACTCGATCCGGAAACCACGCACCTTGACTTGGTCATCAGCGCGGCCTACGAACTCCAACTCACCGCCCGCGCTCCACCGCACCACGTCACCCGTGCGATACATCCGCCCACCCGCCGGACCGAAGGGGTCGGCCACGAACCGCTCCGCGGTCAGGTCGAACCGGCCCACATACCCCTGCGCAACACCCGCACCAGCGATATACAACTCACCCGACACACCCACCGGCACCGGACGCAACCCACCATCCAACACATACACCCGGGTGTTCGCCACCGGACCACCAATCCCCGGCACACCCACACCCTCAACCCAACCAGCCGTCGACCAAATCGTCGTCTCCGT
>NZ_JBEHZD010000172.1:0-13621 GCF_040240285.1 Streptomyces sp. HSW2009
GGGGGCCCGGAGCGGTGTATACGTCCCCGGGGGGGGCCGGTGCGGCCCGGCCAGCGGTCGGGGCGGGCGGCGTCCCGGGGGGGGGCGGGCCGGGGGGCGGGCCGGGGCGCCCGCGCGGCGCACCGGCCGACCGACCGGCCGACTGACTGACCAACCGGCCGACCAGCCACTCAGCGCAGAGCCAGCCAGCCGACCAACCACTCAGCGCACGCCCGCCGGCTCCTCCCCGCGTGCCCAGCCGAGGATCGAGCCCATGAAGGCGTCGAAGTCGTCGCGGTGGATGGAGTGGCCGGTGTTCTTGATGGTGTGCACGGTGAAGCCGCGTGCGCTGAGCTCTTCCTTGTGCGCCGCGGAGACGACGTAACTCGGGTCGGCCACCTGCACCAGCGACGGCACGACCGGCCGCTCGGGTATGTGGTCGACCGCGTGCGTACGGTCCACCGCGTGCCCCGCCTCCGGGTCCCAGGCCGCGATGCCGGCCAGCTCCGCCTCCACGTCGGCCTCCTCCCAGCGCGGGTTGAAGGAGGCGATCATGTTGCGGTTCGCCTTGCGCAGCGCGTTCAGCATCTTGGCGTCCACCAGGCGCTCGCTGGTGGCCAGCGCCCAGGCCGGGTCGCTGTAGACGGCGCGCTGCGGGCGGAGCGCGTGCACCGCGAGGGAGAGCGAGAGCCCACCGAGCGAATGCCCAATGGCCAACTCCGCGCCGACCGGCAGGGTCTCCTCCAGATCGGCCGCGAACAACGGCACGCTGTACTCCGCCGCCCGCTCGCTGAACCCGTGTCCGCGCAGGTCGACCGCGATGACCCGGTAGCCGTGGGCGGCGAGTTCGGGACCGACCCGGCGCCAGGTCCTGTGGTCCGACATGATCCCGTGGATGAGCAGCGCGACCCGGTCCCCCGTGCCCCACTCCTGCGTGTGCAGCCGCATGCTGGTGCCTCTCCCCTCGGCGGGGGGGGGGGGGGGGGGGGGGGCCCCGGCCCCCCGCCCGGCGCGGCCCCCCCCCCCCCCCCCCCCCCCCGGCCCCCCCCCCCCCGCCCGGGCGGGCCCCCCCCCCGGCGGGGCCCCCCCCCCCCGGCGCGCGGGGCCCCCCCCCCCCCCCACCCCCGTAGCTGTGGCCCGCTCCCGCCACCACCGCGCCGGCCGTCACCCGCCGCCCGGGAGCACTCCGGTACGACGGACCCGACGTCCGGCAGCGGCCCACGGGACCGGTATCCGCTTCAACTTACCCGCCCCCGACCGGCCCCTGACGTGGCCCGGCTACGATCCGGAACCCCGCCACGACCCGGCCGCCACCCGGCAGCCCGGTGTTCGCCGGGATGCGGCGGGTTGGTCAGGGGGGTGTGGCGGGGCCAGCCGGGCGGGGGTGCTGCCCGTCGTGGGCCGCGGGGCCGGCCGGCGCGCGCCGAGGCCGGGGGGGGGGGGGGGGGGGGGGGGGGGGGGGGGGGGGGGCGGGGGGGGGGGGGGGCGGCGGGGGGGGGGGGGGGGGGGCGCGGGGGCGGGGGCGGCCCCCGCCGCGGCGAGACGGCTGCGGCGAGGCGGCTGCGGTCCCGCCAGGTCAGCGCACCGTCGGGCCCTTGTGCACGGCCACCGTACGGGCCCGCTCGGCGAGTTGGCGTACCGCCCGTACGCGCGCGTGGACGCGGAGCTGGCGGCGGAGCGAGGCGAAGTGTTCGTCCCCGCGGGCCGTGGACAGGAGCAGGTAGTCGTCGAGGAAGGCCGACCAGGTGGCGCAGCCCGCATCGAGGTGTCGCAGCGCGAACTGTCGCTCGGCGAGCACGGCGTTGGCGTGCAGCCTGCCCTGCCGCTGCTGGGCGGGCTGGGCGCGCAGGGACGCCTGGAGCGCGGCGACGGAGCCCGCCAGGTCGCCGGACTCGGCGCGTACGTGGGCCACGTGGAACTCGTAGGCCGCCCGGTCGTAGCCACCGACGGCGTCGCGCCGCGCGTCCGCCCGGGACAGCGCCGCCTCCGCCTCCCGCAGCCGGTCGCGCGCCCCGCGCCCGTCGCCCACCATGGCGGCGGCGTGCGCCTGCTGGCCGCGGAGGAAGGCGACCAGGCGCGGCCCGGCCTGCGGCGCGGCCTCCGCCGCCGAGTCTGCGAGCTCCCGCGCCTGCCTGCCGTGTCCGAGGTGCGAGGCTTGCAGGCTCATGCCGCGCAGCGTGCGGCAGTGGGTGAGGTGGTCATCGGCGGCCCGGGCCAGCTCCAGGGCCTTGACGTAGTACCGCTGGCCGAGGCCGTGCCGGCGCTCGTACATCGCCATCCAGCCGGTCAGGTACGTCAGGTCGGACGCCGCGGACAGCATGTCCTTGCGGACCGCCTCGGTGGCCGTGGCCCGCAGGTACGGCGCCACCGTGTTGACCAGGAAGGCCGCCGCCATCGGGCGGGCGTGGCCGCCGCCGAGCTCGTCCAGGATGTCGGCGATCCGGTCCGTCATGGTCCGTACGGTGGCCACTTCGCCGGCGCCGATGCGGCCCGCGTGGCGCGGCGGGTGCGTCGGCTCGGCGGCCCCGGCCCGGCCCGCGAACGCCGGTACGGCGAGCGTGGCGGAGTACAGGCTGGCGGCGAGCACCCCGCGCCGGGCCGGGTGCAGGTCCTCGCTCCCGAGGTCGGCCGACTCCTGTGTCGGAACCCGTTCGGCCACCCGTCCTCAACTCCTCGCTCCGGCAGGCGATGCGCAGGCACGGTGGATGCCGCTTCCACGGTACCGCCACCGGTAGCCGCGCGGTCACCCCGTGCGAGGAAGCCCCTGCGGGCCCGAAAAGAAAGCGACGCCTGCCATCCGGTCGGGGACGGGCAGGCGCCGCGTGTTCCGTACCGCGCTGTACGGGACACCTCCCGGCGTGGGCCGGTAGCGCGTGGTCCGCTGGCGGACCTGGGTGACTAGGCGGTGAGCGCCCGGTCGGTGGGACGGATCGGGGCCGGCAGTGCGCTGGTGCCGGTCAGATAGGCGTCCACCGCGCGGGCTGCCGAGCGGCCCTCGGCGATGGCCCAGACGATGAGCGACTGGCCACGGCCGGCGTCGCCGGCGACGTAGACCCCGTCCACGTTGGTGGCGAAGTCCGCGTCCCGGGCGACGTTACCCCGTGCATCCAGGTCCAGGCCAAATTGCTCGACCAGGCCGTTGCTCTGGTCGGTGCCGGTGAAGCCCATCGCGAGGGTCACCAGCTCGGCCGGGATCTTGCGCTCGGTGCCCGGCCGCTGCTCGAACGTGCCGTCCTTGAACTCCACCTCGACCAGGTGCAGGAACTTCACGTTCCCCGCCTCGTCGCCCTCGAAGTGGGTGGTGGAGACCGAGTAGACCCGCTCGCCGCCCTCCTCGTGCGCCGAGGTGACCTTGTACAGCATCGGGAAGGTGGGCCACGGCTGGTTTCCCGGGCGCTCCTCGCCGGGGCGCGGCATGATCTCCAGTTGGGTGACGGACGCCGCGCCCTGCCGGTGGGCGGTGCCCACGCAGTCGGCGCCGGTGTCGCCGCCGCCGATGACCACCACGTGCTTGCCCTCGGCGGTGATCGGCGGCGCCACGAAGTCGCCCTCCTGCACCTTGTTGGCCAGCGGCAGGTACTCCATCGCGGCGTGGATGCCGTTCAGCTCGCGCCCGGGCACCGACAGGTCGCGGGAGACGGTGGCACCGGCGGCGATGACCACCGCGTCGTAGCGGCGGCGCAGGTCGGCGGCGTCGATGTCGCGGCCGATCTCCACCTCGGTACGGAACTTGGTGCCCTCCGCGCGCATCTGCTCGATGCGGCGGTTGATGTGCCGCTTCTCCATCTTGAACTCGGGGATGCCGTACCGCAGCAGCCCGCCGATGCGGTCGGCCCGCTCGTAGACGGCGACCGTGTGACCGGCGCGGGTGAGCTGCTGGGCGGCGGCCAGGCCCGCCGGGCCCGAGCCAATCACGGCGACGGTCTTGCCGGACAGCCGCTCCGGCGGCTGCGGGGTGACGTCACCGGAGTCCCACGCCTTGTCGATGATGGTGACCTCGACGTTCTTGATGGTCACCGGCTGCTGGTTGATGCCCAGCACACAGGCGGCCTCGCACGGCGCCGGGCACAGCCGCCCGGTGAACTCCGGAAAGTTGTTCGTCGCGTGCAGCCGCTCGCTGGCCTCGGTCCAGTCCTCGCGGTACGCGTAGTCGTTCCACTCGGGGATGAGGTTCCCGAGCGGGCAGCCGTTGTGGCAGAACGGGATGCCGCAGTCCATGCAGCGGCTGGCCTGCTTGCTGATGATCGGCAGCAGCGATCCGGGAACGTAGACCTCGTTCCAGTCCCGTACCCGCTCCGCGACGGGGCGCGTCGCGGCGACCTCGCGGCCGGTGGTCAAAAAGCCCTTGGGGTCAGCCATGCGTCGCCGCCTCCATCATCTTCTCGGTGGTCTCGGACTCGGAGAGTCCGGCTCGCTCGGCGGCGTCCTTGGCGGCGAGCACGGCCTTGTACGTGGGCGGGAACACCCTGCTGAAGCGGGTGATGGCCGCGTCCCAGTCGGCGATGAGGGCCGCGGCCACCGTCGAGCCGGTCTCCTCCTGGTGGCGGCGCACGGTGTCGTGCAGCCACTGGGCGTCGGCGTCGTCGAGCGGTTCGACGGCCGCGGCCAGTTCGCGGTTGACCCGGGCGGGGTCCAGGTCGATGACGTACGCGATGCCACCGGACATGCCGGCCGCGAAGTTGCGGCCGGTCTCGCCGAGCACCACGGCCCGGCCGCCGGTCATGTACTCGCAGCCGTGGTCGCCGACGCCCTCGGAGACGACGGTGGCGCCCGAGTTGCGGACGCAGAACCGCTCGCCGACCCGGCCGCGCAGGAACACCTCGCCGCCGGTGGCGCCGTAGCCGATGGTGTTGCCGGCGATGGTGGAGTACTCGGCGAGGTGGTCGGCGCCGCGGTCGGGGCGGACCACGACCCGGCCGCCGGACAAGCCCTTGCCGACGTAGTCGTTGGCGTCGCCCTCCAGCCGCAGCGTGACGCCGCGCGGCAGGAAGGCGCCGAAGGACTGGCCTGCCGAGCCGGTGAAGGTGATGTCGATGGTGTCGTCGGGCAGCCCCGCGCCGCCGAACTTCTTCGTCACCTCGTGGCCGAGCATGGTGCCCACGGTGCGGTTGATGTTGCGGATGGCGACCTGGGCGCGTACGGGCTGCGCGGACGCGGCGTCCGGGGCGGCCAGCGCGTCGGCGGCCAGCTTGATCAGCTCGTTGTCCAGCGCCTTCGCCAGGCCGTGGTCCTGGACCGCGATCTGGTGGCGTACGGCGCCGTCCGGCAGTTCGGGCACGTGCAGCAGCGGTGCCAGGTCGAGTCCGCTGGCCTTCCAGTGCGCCACCGCCCGCGAGGTGTCCAGGAGTTCGGCGTGGCCGACGGCCTCCTTGAGGGTGCGGAAGCCGAGTTCGGCCAGGATCTCGCGGACCTCTTCGGCGATGAACTGGAAGAAGTTGACGACGTACTCGGCCTTGCCGGCGAACCGCTCGCGCAGCACCGGGTTCTGGGTGGCGATGCCGACCGGGCAGGTGTCCAGGTGGCAGACGCGCATCATGACGCAGCCCGACACCACCAGCGGCGCGGTGGCGAACCCGAACTCCTCGGCGCCCAGCAGCGCCGCGATCACCACGTCACGGCCGGTCTTGAGCTGGCCGTCGGTCTGCACGACGATCCGGTCGCGCAACCCGTTGAGCAGCAGCGTCTGCTGGGTCTCGGCGAGGCCGAGCTCCCAGGGGCCGCCCGCGTGCTTGAGCGAGGTGAGCGGCGATGCGCCGGTGCCGCCGTCGTGGCCGGAGATCAGCACCACGTCCGCGTGCGCCTTGGAGACGCCCGCCGCGACCGTGCCCACCCCGACCTCGCTGACCAGCTTCACGTGGATGCGGGCCTGCGGGTTGGCGTTCTTCAGGTCGTGGATGAGCTGGGCGAGGTCTTCGATGGAGTAGATGTCGTGGTGCGGCGGCGGCGAGATGAGGCCGACGCCGGGCGTGGAGTGCCGGGTCTTCGCGACCCACGGGTAGACCTTGTGGCCGGGGAGTTGGCCGCCCTCGCCGGGCTTGGCGCCCTGGGCCATCTTGATCTGGATGTCATCGGCGTTGACCAGGTATTCGCTGGTGACGCCGAACCGGCCGGAGGCCACCTGCTTGATCGCCGAGCGGCGCGCCGGGTCGTACAGGCGCTCCGGGTCCTCGCCGCCCTCGCCGGTGTTGGACTTGCCGCCGAGCTGGTTCATGGCGATCGCGAGGGTCTCGTGGGCCTCGCGCGAGATGGAGCCGTACGACATGGCGCCGGTCGAGAACCGCTTGACGATCTCGGAGACCGGCTCGACCTCCTCCAGCGGGATCGCAGGCCGCTCGCCCTTGAGGCCGAACAGGCCGCGCAGCGTCATCAGCCGCTCGGACTGCTCGTTCACCCGCTCCGTGTACTTCTTGAAGATGTCGTAGCGGCGGGCCCGGGTGGAGTGCTGGAGCCGGAAGACGGTGTCCGGGTCGAACAGGTGCGGCTCGCCCTCGCGCCGCCACTGGTACTCGCCGCCGATGTCCAGCGCGCGGTGCGCGGAGGGCACGCCGCTGGCCGGGTACGCCTTGGCGTGCCGGGCGGCGACCTCGGTGGCCACCACGTCGAGCCCCGCGCCGCCGATCTTGGTGGCGGTGCCGTGGAAGTACGCGTCCACGAAGCCCTGGTCGAGCCCGACGGCCTCGAAGACCTGGGCACCGCGGTAGGAGGCGACGGTGGAGATGCCCATCTTGGACATCACCTTGAGCACGCCCTTGCCGAGCGCCTTGATCAGGTTGCGGATGGCGGTCTCGGCCTCGACGCCCGGCAGGAAGGTGCCGGCACGCACCAGGTCCTCCACGGACTCCATCGCCAGGTACGGGTTGACCGCGGCGGCGCCGTAGCCGATGAGCAGCGCGACGTGGTGCACCTCGCGCACGTCACCGGCCTCCACCAGCAGGCCCACCTGGGTGCGCTGCTTGGTGCGGATGAGGTGGTGGTGGACGGCCGAGGTGAGCAGCAGCGAGGGGATCGGGGCGTGCTCGGCGTCGGAGTGCCGGTCGGAGAGGACGATCAGCCGGGCGCCGTCGGCGATGGCCGAGTCGGCCTCGGCACAGATCTCGGCGATCCGGGCGGCCAGCGCCGCTCCCCCGCCGCCGACCCGGTACAGGCCGGAGAGGGTGGCGGCGCCGAGCCCGGGCCGGTCGCCGTCGGCGTTGATGTGGATGAGCTTGGCCAGCTCGTCGTTGTCGATCACCGGGAACGGCAGGGTGACGCTGCGGCAGGAGTCCGCGGTCGGCGTGAGCAGGTTGCCCTGCGGGCCGAGCGAGGAGATCAGCGAGGTAACGAGCTCTTCCCGGATGGCGTCCAGCGGCGGGTTGGTGACCTGCGCGAAGAGCTGCGTGAAGTAGTCGAAGAGCAGCCGGGGCCGGTCGGAGAGCGCGGCGATGGGCGAGTCGGTGCCCATGGAGCCGATCGGCTCGGCGCCGGCGGCGGCCATCGGCGCGAGGATGACGCGCAGCTCTTCCTCGGTGTAGCCGAAGGTCTGCTGGCGGCGGGTGACCGAGGCGTGGGTGTGCACGATGTGCTCGCGCTCGGGCAGGTCTTCGAGCTCGATCTCGCCGTCGTCGAGCCACTGCTCGTACGGCTGCTCGGCGGCGAGCGCCGACTTGATCTCGTCGTCCTCGATGATGCGGTGCTCGGCGGTGTCGACCAGGAACATCCGGCCGGGCTGGAGCCGGCCCTTGCGGACGACCTTGGCCGGGTCGATCTCCAACACGCCGACCTCGGAGGAGAGCACCACCAGGCCCTCGTCGGTGACCCAGTAGCGGCCGGGGCGCAGCCCGTTGCGGTCGAGTACGGCGCCGACCTGGGTGCCGTCGGTGAAGGTGACGCAGGCCGGGCCGTCCCAGGGCTCCATCATCGTGGAGTGGTACTGGTAGAAGGCGCGCCGGGCCGGGTCCATGGAGGCGCTGTTCTCCCACGCCTCGGGGATCATCATCAGCACGCTGTGCGGCAGCGAGCGCCCGCCCAGGTGCAGCAGCTCAAGGACCTCGTCGAAGGAGGCGGAGTCGGAGGCGTCCGGGGTGCAGACCGGGAAGAGCCGCTCGATGGGCCGCCCGTCGGCCGCGAGCACGTCGCTGGCGAGCTGGGACTCCCGCGCCCGCATCCAATTCCGGTTGCCCTGCACGGTGTTGATCTCACCGTTGTGGGCGACGAAGCGGTACGGGTGGGCCAGCGGCCAGGACGGGAAGGTGTTGGTCGAGAACCGCGAGTGCACCAGGGCGATGGCGGTGGCGAACCTGCGGTCGGACAGGTCGGGGAAGAACGGTTCGAGCTGTCCGGTGGTCAGCATGCCCTTGTAGACGAGGGTGCGGGCGGAGAGCGAGGGGAAGTACACCCCGGCCTCCCGCTCGGCGCGCTTGCGCAGCACGAACGCCAGCCGGTCGAGTTCGATGCCGGTGCGGTTGCCCGCGGCGTCGGCCACGAAGAGCTGCGAGAAGGCGGGCATGGTGGCGCGGGCGGCGCTGCCGAGCAGTTCGGGCGCGACGGGGACGACCCGCCAGCCGAGGACGGTCAGCCCTTCTTCGGCCGCGATGGCCTCGATGTGGGTGACGGCGGTGGCCGCCTCCGCCCCGTCGGCGGGCAGGAAGGCGATGCCGACGGCGTAGCCGCCGGCGGCCGGCAGCGGAAAGCTGACGCTCTCGCGCAGGAAGGCGTCCGGCACCTGGAGCAGGATGCCCGCGCCGTCACCGGAGTCCGGGTCGGAGCCGGTGGCACCGCGGTGTTCGAGGTTGCGCAGGACGGTGAGGGCCTGTTCGACCAGGGTGTGGCTGGCCTCGCCGGTGAGGGTCGCGACGAAGCCGACGCCGCAGGCGTCGTGCTCGTTACGGGGGTCGTACATCCCCTGTCGGGCGGGGCGCCCCTGGAGCGGGGACCAGGCGGCGGCTGCGGCTGCGGCGGCGCCGGTCACGGAAGGCACGGGCCGGGGGTGCGCGGAACGCATCGGCTCTCCCGTCGTCGTCGGTGGCAAGTGCTGGTGCCGAGGGACGACGTTGGCCCTCTGCGAAGAGTTGATGCAGGTTACATGATGGCCCGCTTCCCAAGAAGCGGATAAGTCATTCCAATATGCGGACACCGCAAGAGGGCGGCGGCAACAGGAGGGAGGTCCGAGCGGGGCGCGCCCGCAGGGCGAGCGGAGCGAGCGACGTTGCCCGCGACGCCTCGGCCTTATGCCCGTCCGTAAGCGATCCGAAACCGCGCGGTAATCCGCATATTATTCATCATCCCGCATAACTCTTCGCCCGCGACTACCCGAGCGCGGTCCCCAGCAGGGCACCCAGGGCGTACGTGACACCGGCCGCGGCACCGCCGAGCGCCAACTGTCGCAGCCCGCTGAACCACCAGGTCCTGGCCGTCACCCGGGCCACCACCGCGCCGCACCCGAACAGCCCCACCAGGGCGAGCAGCACCGCCGGCCACAGCGTCGTCGCACCGAGCAGGTACGGCAGCACCGGCAGCAGCGCACCCAGTGCGAAGGCTCCGAACGAGGAGAGGGCCGCGGTCAGCGGCGAGGGGAGGTCGGAGGGGTCGATGCCGAGCTCTTCGCGGGCGTGCACTTCAAGCGCCTGCTCGGGGTCGGCCGAGAGCTGGCGGGCCACCTCGCGCGCGAGCTTGGGCTCGACGCCCCGCGACTCGTACCGCGCGGCCAGCTCAAGGAGCTCGTCCGCGGGGTGCTTGCGCAGCTCACGGCGTTCGATCTCCAGCTCGGCCAGGACCAGCTCGCGCTGCGAGGCGACCGAGGTGTACTCGCCGGCGGCCATCGAGAACGCGCCTGCGGCGAGCCCGGCAAGCCCGGTGATCACGATGGTCTGCTGGGAGAGCGCGCCACCCGCGACGCCCGTCATCAGGGCCAGGTTGGAGACCAGGCCGTCCATGGCCCCGAAGACCGCGGGCCGCAGCCAGCCGCCGGTGACGTCGCGGTGGGTGTGGTTGTCGCGGTGGGCGATGTGCGGCTGTTCGGCAACGCTGATGGCGGACATGAGGTAGAGCTCTCCCTTCACACGGCGACGGTCATCTCACCCGTCGCCAACGCCTCGAAGGTACGCTCGAATTCCCCTCCCTCGCCAGCAAGGAAGGCCGAACTTACCTCGCTGACCTGCGCCGATGCGAAGCCGGCCACGGAAAGTGACCGCGCGCCGGCTCGGGCCGGCCACGCGGCGCGGCCCCTCACGGAACACGTCCCCACCGCCGCCCGGGACCACCGCCCCGCCCCGTTCGCGTACGGCACCTCCCGTACGCCCCTTCTCGTACGACCCGAGGCGGGTCCGCCCCCGCCGCTTACGGGCCGCTCCGCCGCGTACGGGCCGCACAGGCCACGCGCACGGGGCCGCACGCACACAAAAGCCGCCCGGCCCGGGGGGGGCGGCGGCCTCTGGTGCGTTCTCGGTCTGGCTCGCGCTCAGCCCTTCTTGGACGCCTCGGGGTTCTCCGCGGTCGCGCCGCCCGGCGTCTTCGCGTCCGGCGCCGTGGCCTCGGCCGCGTCCCGCGGCTCCCCCTTCGTGGTGTCGACGGCGCCCGCGGCGTCAGCGGCACCGTCGGTGTCCGCCGCCGCACCGGTGGCTCCGGTCACCGCGACCGCCGCCGGCTCCACCACGGACTCCCGGCCCGGGCTGACCCGGGAGGAGAGCACGATGTACGCCACGGCCGCGAGGAAGACCACGACGGCGGTCCAGTTGTTCAGCCGCAGGCCCAGCACCTCGTGCGCCTCGTCCACCCGCAGGTACTCGGTCCAGAACCGGCCCACCGTGTACGCGGCGACGTACAGCGCGAAGGCCCGGCCGTGGCCGAGGGTGAACCGCCGGTCCGCCCAGATCACCAGCAGCGCCACGCCCACGCACCACAGCGACTCGTACAGGAACGTCGGGTGGTAGGTGCCGGCGAGGGTGCCGGTGCCGGGGTCCGCGTCGATCTTCAGCGCCCACGGCACGTCCGTGGCCTTGCCGAACAGCTCCTGGTTGAACCAGTTGCCCCAGCGGCCGATGGCCTGCGCGAACGCGATGCCGGGGGCGAGCGCGTCCGCGTACGCAGGCAGCGGGATGCCGCGCCGGCGACAGCCGATCCAGGCGCCGACCGCACCGAGCGCGATGGCGCCCCAGATGCCGAGGCCGCCCTCCCAGATCTTGAACGCGTCGACCCAGTCCTTGCCGTCACCGAAGTAGAGCTGGTAGTCGGTGATGACGTGGTAGAGCCGGCCGCCGATCAGTCCGAAGGGCACCGCCCACACGGCGATGTCGGCCACGGTGCCGACCTGGCCACCACGGGCGACCCAGCGCCGCCCGCCGTACCAGACCGCCACGAAGACGCCGATGATGATGCAGAACGCGTAGCCGCGCAGCGGGATCGGCCCGAGGTCGATCACGCCGGATGAGGGGCTGGGGATGTAAGCGAGGTCCATGACAGGGCTGACGCTACCCTGCCGGGCGGGAAGCACGGCAACCCACCCGGCACAACGGCTACGTAACGGGACCGCCGCGGCGGCGCCCCGCGCGGCCGGTCAGCCGCCCTTTTTGCCGCCCTTCTCCTCGGCCGCCTTCGCCACCTCCTTGCGCAGCTTCTCCGGCGTCAGCGGGTCGTCCTGGTCCCCGTACACGTTCTTGCCGTCCAGCAGCACGGTCGGGGTCGCGCCGTGGCCCGACTTCTCGAACGCCTTGTCGACCTTGGTGACCCAACTGTCGTGCGTCCCCTTGTTCACGCACGCCCGGAAGGCCGGGGTGTCCAACCCTGACACCTTTCCGGCCAGCTCGATCAGATGGCCGCGGTCGGCGAAGGCGTCGTCCTGTTCGCGCGGCTGGTTCTGGTAGAGCAGGTCGTGGTACGCGGTGAACTTGCCGGCGTCCTGGGCACAGGCCGCGGCGTTGGCCGCGCGCAGCGAGCCCCTGCCGCCCATGTTGCCGTCGATCAGCCGGACCAGGTGGTACTCGACCTTGAGCTGGCCCGCGTCGCGCAGGTCGTTGATGGTCTCCCGGAAGCCCTGCTCGAAGCCGGCGCAGCCGGGGCAGCGGAAGTCCTCGTACACGGTGAGGGTGGCCGGCGCGTCGGCGGCGCCGGTGGGGATCGCCACCCGCTGGTCGCCGGTGGCGCCCTTCGGGTCGACCACCGGCCCCTTGGCGGCCCCGTCGTCGTCATCGTTCTGGGCGGCGATCAGGGCGCTGATGCCGCCCACCGCGCCGAGCACGACGACCACGACCCCGGCCGCGACCAGTGCGCGCTTCCGCTTCTGCTGCGCCTCGTCCTTGGCGCGCTGTTCTTGCAGCCGCTCACGAGCGCTGCGCTTGTCCCTACGGTTCTGAGTCACGCCCGTACACAACGAATCGGATCGGCGGGGCTGCGCCACCGGGCCGGGTATTCCCCCGATCGAGCGACCGTCGGGCCCGGCGGCGACCTCGACGGCGATCCCGGCGCCGTGCCCGACTCCGGCCCTGGCCCCGGTCCTGTCCCCGGCCGCGACACCGGCTGTGACCTGCGGGAACGCGAGAGCGTGCAGCCGGCAGGCGGTGCCCCGCCACCCGGCGGAGGACGGACATCGGGTGGCGGGACGTACGGGGGCGCGGCGGCGACTACGGCGGCGACCGTGGCCGCGACTACGGTCGCCGCTCCGGCTGTGGCTCGTTCAACCCGCGGCGGCGTGGCCCGCACCTGGCGTAGCGAGTACCCGCTCGATCTCCGTACGCGAGGCGCCGTGCTCGGCCATGACGTCCCCCACCATGCCGGCGCCGGCGGCCAGCCCAAGCAGCAGGTGCTCGTCGCCGATGAAGCGGTCGCCGCGGCGCTGGGCGACCCGCAGCGCCCGTTCGAGTGAGGTCTTGGCCTCGCGCGAGAACGGGCGGTGCCCGCGGGGCCACCACCAGCGCGGCCCGCGGTCGGTGGCCAGCGCGTCGGGGCCGTGGGCGTCCTCCACCCGGGCGACGACCGCCCGGACGTCGATGCCGAGCCGGGCCAGGGCCGCGATGTCGGCCCGGGACAGCCCGCCCACCCGCTTGGCCTCCTGGAGCGCCGCGGTCAGCTCCGTACGCCGCTGGTCGATGCCGAGGGCGACCAGTGCGCGGGCGCCCGCCGAGGTGCCCGCGTCGAGCAGGTCGAGGAGGGCGAGGAGTAAGTGCTCCTCGGTGATGGTCGTCGACCCGGTCAGCTCTGCGTGCTTGACGGCGCCCTCCACGGCGTCGCGGGCGCTCGGGGTGAACTTCTCGAACATGGTCACTGCCTCCCGTACTTCTTGTGCACGGCCTGCCTGCTGACGCCGAGTTCGCTGGCGATCTCCTGCCAGGACCACCCCTGCGCCCGGGCGCTGCGCACCTGGACGGCCTCCAACTGCTCCAGCAGACGCCGCAGGGCGGCCACCGCGCGGAGACCGACCCGCGGATTGCGATCACCTGCTTGCTGGGCGAGATCGGTTGCCTCAGTCATGACGTCAACTTACGTTGACACATGGTCGATGTCAACCAAGGTTGACGACACGTCCTGGCCGGCCACGGAGCCGGCCACGGACACGACCGCGGCCCCCCCCGGGGGCGCGCGGGGGGGGGGGGGGCGGGGGGGGGGGGGCCGGGGGGGGGGGGCCCCCCGGGGGCCCCCCCGGGCCCCGGGGGGGCGGGGGGCGGCCCCCCCC
>NZ_JBEHZD010000173.1:0-13565 GCF_040240285.1 Streptomyces sp. HSW2009
CCCCCCCCCCCCCCCGCCCCCGCCCCCCCCCGCCCCCCCCCCCCCCCCGCCCGGGGCCCGCGCCCCCCCCCGCCCCCCCCCGCCGGTGGGTCGCCAAGTGCTGGGCAGCCGAAGCCCAAGCCGTACGAGCCGTGTCTGTCGGTACGAACCGTCCGAGCCGTACGAGCAACACGAGCCGTACGAGCCCGACGGGTCGTACCGGTCCGCAGAGACCCGACGGGTCGTACAGGGCCACAGGGATCAGAAGAGGCCAGAAGAGGCCGGAAGAGGTTCGGGAAAGGCCAGAAACGCGCTCGGGGCGCGCCGCTGGCCGTGGGCCTCGGCGCGCCCCGAGCGGCGGCGTGCGGTCAGTGGGCGCTGGGCGCTACGGGAACAGCGACTCCAGGACCACCGCGATGCCGTCCTCCTCGTTGGAGGCGGTGATCTCGTCGGCCACGGCCCGCAGTTCCTGGTGGGCGTTGGCCATGGCCACCCCGTGGCCGGCCCAGCCGAACATGGGCACGTCGTTGGGCATGTCGCCGAAGGCGATCGTCTGGGCGGCCGTGACGCCGAGGCGGCGAGCGGCTAGGGAGAGGCCGGTCGCCTTGGACAGGCCGAGCGGCAGCATCTCCACCATGCCGGGGCCCGCCATGATCACGCCCACCAGGTCACCGGCGACCCGGCGCGCGGCAGCCGCCAACTCGTCGTCGGTGAGGGTGGGGTGTTGCAGGTAGAGCTTGTTGAGGGGGGCTTCCCAGACCTCGTCCACGTGCTCGAAGACGGGGGATTCCAGGGTGCGGTCCTCGACCACGTAGCCGGGCCCGAAGAGCACCTTGCCCTCCAGCCCGTCCCGGCCGGCGGCCAGGTAGAGCGGGCCGACCTCGGATTCGACCTTGGCCAGCGCGAGCGCCGCCAACTGCCGGTCCAAGGTCACCGAGGTCAGTAGCCGGTGCTCGCCCGCGTCGTAGACCTGGCCGCCCTGCCCGCACACGGCAAGCCCCGTGTAACCCAGGTCGTCCAGTATGTGCCGGGTCCAGCCGACGGCCCGCCCGGTGACCACGATGTGCCGGGCGCCGGCCTTGGTCGCGTGGGCCAGCGCCGCCCGGGTGCGCTCCGACACGGTCCCGTCGCCACGCAGCAGCGTGCCGTCGAGATCGGTGGCTATGAGCTGGTACGGGAGCGGGGGCTGGGGCGCGGCGCTCACGTGGCGACCGGTTCGAGGACCTCGCGCCCACCGAGGTAGGGGCGCAGCACCTGCGGCACGGTCACCGAACCGTCCGGCCGCTGGTGGTTCTCGAAGATCGCGACGATGGTGCGCGGTACGGCGCACAGCGTGCCGTTGAGCGTGGCCAGCGGCTTGACGTGCTTGCCGTCGCGCATCCGCACGGACAGCCGGCGGGCCTGGAACTCGTCGCAGTTGGACGCGGAGGTCAGCTCGCGGTACTTGCCCTGGGTCGGAATCCACGCCTCGCAGTCGAACTTGCGCGACGCGGAGGCGCCGAGGTCGCCGGTGGCCACGTCGATCACCTGGAACGGCAGCTCAAGCCCGGTCAGCCACTGCTTCTCCCAGTCGAGCAGCCGCTGGTGCTCGGCCGCGGCGTCCTCCGGCGCGACGTACGAGAACATCTCGACCTTGTCGAACTGGTGCACCCGGAAGATGCCGCGGGTGTCCTTGCCGTACGTGCCGGCCTCGCGCCGGAAGCAGGGCGAGAAGCCCGCGTACCGCAGCGGCAGCTTGTCCGCCTCAATGATCTCGTCCATGTGGTACGCGGCGAGCGGCACCTCGGACGTGCCCACCAGGTAGTAGTCGTCCTTGTCCAGGTGGTAGACGTTCTCGGCGGCCTGGCCGAGGAAGCCGGTGCCCTCCATGGCGCGCGGCTTGACCAGCGCCGGGGTGAGCATCGGGACGAAGCCGGCGGCGGTGGCCTGGGCGATGGCCGCGTTGACCAGCGCGAGCTCCAGGAGCGCGCCGATGCCGGTGAGGTAGTAGAAGCGTGATCCCGAGACCTTGGCGCCGCGCTCGGTGTCGATCGCGCCGAGCAGGTTGCCGATCTCCAGGTGGTCCTTGGGCTCGAAGCCCTCGGCGGCGAAGTCGCGCGGGGTGCCGACGGTCTCCAGGACGGTGAAGTCCTCTTCGCCGCCGATCGGGACGTCGGGGTGGACCAGGTTGCCGAGCTGGCGCAGCAGCCGCTGGGTCTCTTCGGCGGCCTCGTCCTGGGTGGCGTCGGCGGCCTTGACGGCGGCGGACAGCTCGCCGGCCTTCTTCAGCAGCTCGGCCTTCTCGTCGCCGCTGGCCTTGGGGATGAGCTTGCCGAGCTGCTTCTGCTCGGAGCGCAGTTCGTCGAAGCGGACGCTGGACGACCTGCGTCGTTCGTCGGCGGAGAGCAGCGCGTCGACAAGGCCGACGTCCTCTCCACGGGCGCGCTGGGAGGCGCGCACTCGGTCGGGGTCCTCACGAAGCAGGCGAAGGTCAATCACCCCTCCAGGTTACCGGTGCGTGCTCCGGCGCCTCGACGTGATATTCCATTGCGTCGCCATTTGCCCATATTTACCCCGAAAGGGGATAGAGGGGGCGGTGGGGAAGGTGGGGCGCGGTGCGGGGGGCGGCTGTGGAATGCGCGCTCGGGCCGTCAAGAATACGGTGCGCATTCCCCCGCAGGGGGGACGTGGATGAGCCAAGCTGGCTGATTTCCGCCGTGGAAGGGGGAGTTGGCGCCCGGGGTTGTCCACAGGCTCCGGGGTGTAGTGCATAACTTATCCACAGGCTGTGTGCACAATCTGTGGACTTTAAGGTCGGACATTTCGACCACTTATTGCTGGGCCATGGATTCCCTCACCGCCCGCATCTCACACCCTCTTTCGAGTGAGTTGGCTCCCTTCTGGTGGGCGGATTCGCCGTGGATCAAGAAATGGGGGGCGAAGTGGCGGGAGCGGGAGGGAGTGTTGTGACTTGCGATGCTTTGAGTTGTTTGCCCCCTAGGTCGGAATCACCATGTCGACTTATTCACAGGTCGAGCCGGAGCCTGTGGATAACTTTTGAGGGGTGTGCATTGCGCTGGGTGATGCGGGGCCTGGCCTCGGACCGGGCGGCTGCGGCTGCGTGTGTGGTTGTGGCTGCGGCTGCGGCTGCTCGTACGGTGGCGCTGTCCGTACGTGAGGGCGTCCGTACGTGAGGGCGCCCGTACGTGGAGGGCGTCTGTACGGGGAGGGCGTCTGTACGGTGACGGCGGTGGTGTGGGGTTCGGCCGGTACCGGGTCTGGCGGTACGAGGGTTGGTCGATACGGGGTCTGGCGGTAGCGGGACCGGGGAGACCGGGCCGAGCTCGTACCAGTACCGGCCGTACCAGTGCCGGCGATACCAGTACTAGCCGTACCAGTACTCGCCGTACCAGTACTCGCCGTACCAGGACGGGAGAAGCTGGTTCCGGCCCGTACCGGGTGCTGGCGCTACCAGGAACCGGCACTACCAGGACTGCCGATACCGGCCTGAAGGCGCCGCCCGCGCCGCCCCGCCACCCCGCGCCGCCCCCACCGCCTCGCGCCGCCCCACCGCCTCGCGCCGCCCCCACCACCTCGCGCCGCCCTCGCCGTCCGCCTCCGCCGCCCGTCTCCGGGCGTGTTGAGGCGCGGCCGTCCTGGCAGCGGGCCAGCCAGTCGGCCGCGGCGACGAACTCCGCGTCCGAGGTCCCGTGTCGCAGTTCGGGCAGGTCGGCGGGGTCGACGCCGGCCCGCGGGTACGAGCCGAGGAAGCGCACCTTGGGGCAGATCCGCTTCAGCCCGGTCAGCGCCTCGGCGACCCGGCGGTCGGTGATGTGCCCCTCGCAGTCCACCGAGAAGCAGTAGCGGCCGATGCCCTCGCCGGTCGGCCTGGACTCGATGCGCATCATGTTCACGCCGCGGGCCGCGTACTCCTGGAGCAGTTCGAGCAGCGCACCCGGGTGGTCGTCGCCGAGCCAGATGACCAGAGACGTCTTGTCCGCGCCGGTCCGTGCCGCGGGCCTGGCCGGGCGGCCGACCAGGACGAACCTGGTCTGTGCGTTCCGCGCGTCGTGGATGTCCGAGACCAGCGGCTCAAGGCCGTAGGTGGGCGCCGCGAACTCGCCGGCGAACGCCGCGTCGTAGCGGCCCTCCTGCACCAGGCGCGCGCCGTCCGCGTTGGAGGCGGCCGACTCCCACACGGCGTCCGGCAGGTGCTTCGCGAGCCAGTTGCGCACCTGCGGCTGGGCCACCGGATGGCCGGTGACCGTCTTGATCTCGCCCAGCTTGGTGCCGGGCCGCACCAACAGGGCGAAGGCGATGGGGAGCAGCACCTCGCGGTAGATCATCAGCGGGCCGCCGGTGGCCAGTTGGTCCAGGGTGGCGGTGACGCCGCCCTCCACCGAGTTCTCGATCGGGACCAGCGCCGCGGCGGCCTCGCCCGACCTGACCGCGTCCAGCGTGGCCGGCACGGACACCATCGGGACCAGTTCGCGGGTGGCGGCCTCCGGCAAGGTGCGCAGCGCGGCCTCGGTGAACGTGCCCTCGGGGCCGAGGTACGTATAGCGGCTGGGCGACATCACCATGGGGTCCTCGCGATCTGACGTCCGGCGGGCGCGTGGCCGAGCGGAGCGAAGACGCTGGGTGTGCGCCGGAGCGGCACCCCGCACGCGATGCCCCGGCGCGCCGGCCGGTGCGATGCGCCGTCCCGCGCGGCGTTGCTGCCCGTGGATCTGCTGGGAAGTCGCCACGATACCCGCGCCCGGACCCCGCTCAGGCCGGCTCCGTGGGCCCTGCCGTACGAACCGGGCCACGGCGCGCGGGGGCGGCCGGGGGCGGGTGGGGCCAGGAATGGAGCCGGGGCGTTACGGGGAGTGTGCGGGAGGTGCGGGAGGTGCGGGAGGTGCGGGGCGGCGCGCGGGAAGTGCGGGGTGGCGTACGCGCGGCGCGCAAGGGTGCGCGGGGTCGTGGGTGGTGCGCGGGCGCAGCATGTGCGCGTTCTCGGGGGTTCCCGATGCTTGAACATGATTGAAAGTGTCACTTAGACTGCATGAACAATCATCCCCTCTCGCTTCGGAGTAGCCGTGACGCATGTCGAGAAGGAACTGGCCAGTCAGCCGGAGTGTTGGAGCCGTGCGGCCGAGCTGGCCCAGGCGCAGCGCGAGGCGTTCCCCGGGCGGGGGGAGCGGGTCGCCGTCGTGGGGTGCGGCACCTCGTACTTCATGGCCCAGGCGTACGCCGCGCTGCGGGAGGGTTCGGGGCAGGGGGAGACCGACGCGTTCGCCGCCTCCGAGTTCCCGGCCCACCGCAGCTACGACCGCGTCGTCGCGCTGACCCGCTCCGGCACCACGACTGAGGTGCTGGAACTCCTGGCAGGCGTGCGCGGTGCCGGCGGCCGTACGCTCGCGGTCACCGCCGACCCGGACACGCCGGTGATGACAGCGGCGGACCAGGTGCTCGTGCTCGACTTCGCCGATGAGCGGTCGGTCGTACAGACCAGGTTCGCCACCACCGCGCTCACGCTGCTCCGCGCCCACCTCGGGCTGCACACCGAGACCGCCGTGCGCGACGTGCGGATCGCGATCAGCGAACCGCTGCCGGACCGCCTCGTGGACGCCAACCAGTTCACCTTCCTCGGCCGGGGCTGGACGGTCGGGCTGGCCAACGAGGGTGCGCTGAAGATGCGCGAGGCGGCCCTGGCCTGGACGGAGTCGTACCCGGCGATGGAGTACCGGCACGGCCCGATCAGCATCAGCACCACCGGCACCGCCACCTGGATGCTCGGCGAGGAGCCGGCTGGACTGGCCGACCAGGTCCGCGCGACCGGCGCGCTGTGGGTGTGCGACGGGATCGACCCGCTGGCGGAACTGGTCCGCGTCCAGCGGCTGGCCCTCGCCATCGCCGCCCGCCGCGACCTGGACCCGGACCGACCGCGCCACCTCACGCGGTCGGTGATCCTTCAGGAGGGCTGACCGTCCCACCGGGCCCGTCCTCGCCACCGACGGGCGCGGCGTTGGCGGCGAGGAGCGCGCGCGTGCGGCGGACGAAGGCCAGGCGTACGGACTCGGGGGCCAGCACGCGCAGCGGCGTGGCCAGGCTGAGGAGATAGCCGGCGAGGCCGTCCGCGGCGGGGCCGCCGACGTCCACGACCGTGGCGTGCGGGCCGTCCGCGCGATGCGTGCCGACCGTCGCCGGGATCAGCCGCTCCGCCTCGACCTGCGACAACGGCAGCCGGATCGTCACGTACAGCGGGTACGGGCGGGCGGCGATGGCGCGCGCGACCAGGTGCGCGGCATCGGGCGGGTCGGTGAGCGGGGCCGGGCGCCCGGTGGGCCGCAGCCGGTCGATCCGGTCGGCGCGGAAGGTCCGCCACTGGTCCCGCGCCACGTCCCGGGCGACGAAGTACCAGCGGCGCCCGGTGTGTACGAGGCGGTACGCGTCGACGTCGCGCACCGTGCCGCGCCCGGTGCGGTCCCGGTAGCCGAGTCGGACGCGGTCGCCGGCGCGGCACGCGGCGGCCAGTTCGAGCAGCATGTCGGGGGCGATCTGCGGCTCGTTCGGCCGTGGCGTGTGGACGAGGGCGGCATCCAGTGCGGCGAGCCGCTCGGCGACCCGGTGCGGCAGCACCTGACGCAGCTTGAGCAGGGCGGACAGCGCGGCCTGGTCGCTACCGAGCGAGCCGTCGAGGGCGGAGCTGCGCAGCGCGACCGCCACCGCGAGTGCTTCCTCGTCGTCCAGGACCAGCGGCGGCGTCCGGGGGCCCGGGCGCAGCCGGTAGCCGCCCCACGGGCCGGGGTCGGAGTCGACGGCGTAGCCGAGTTCGCGCAGCTTGGCGATGTCGCGGCGCACCGTGCGGTCGGTGACCGTCATCCGTTCCGCCAACTCTCCACAGGTCCAGGAGGGTCGGGCGGCCAGGAGGGACACCAGGCGCAACAGGCGGGCGCTGGAACTGATCACCCGCCGCAGTGTTCCACCGTGCCCCGAGCCGTTGACCGGCGGGTATCCATGACCAGGACCGAATCTGTCCTGGTTACGTCCTACCGTCTGCCCCATGCCTACGGAACCCACCACCTCCGCGTCCCCCGCTGCCGCCACATCCGCCACCTCCACCACACCCGCCGCTCCGGATGCTGCCGCCGCGGGCGGCGGCGCGCCCGCCGCGCCCGTCTTCCGGTACGCCGCGGTCACCTTCGACTGTCCCGACCCCGATGCGCTGGCCCGCTTCTACTCCGAGGTCACGGGCTGGCCGGTGACCTACTCCACCGACGACTTCGTGCTGCTGGGACAGGAGGGGAGCCCCGGTCTCGGGTTCAACCGGCTGGCCGACTACCGCCGCCCGACCTGGCCCGACCCGGCCACCGAGAAGCAGGCGCACCTCGACTTCGGCGTCGCCGACCTGGACGCGGCCGAGGCCCACCTCGTCGCCCTGGGCGCGACCAGGCCCGACACGCAGCCGGACCCGGAGCGCTGGCGGGTCCTGCTCGACCCGGCGGGTCACCCGTTCTGCGTCTCCACGATGGTCTGACGCCGCACCCACCGCCTGCGGCGCGCACCTACGCCTGAGCTCGGGTCGGGGTCGCGCACACCGACTGCGGCGCGCGTACCCACGTCTGTGCCCGGGCGCATACCCACTGCCTGCGGCGTGCACGCACGCCTGAGCCCAGGCCACAGACACATCGGCTGCGGTGCGCGCGCACCCACACCCACACCCACACCCACACCCCGTACGGCCCGATCACCCGTTTCCCGGCGGGCGGTCGGGCCGTACGCGTGCCCGGGGTGGGGTTGGGGACGGGGAGCGGCTTGCCGAGGGCCCCGCCAGCCGTACCGGCTGCACGAGTCCCCCCGGCCCCGCCAGCCGTACCGGCTGTACCAGTCCCACCGGCCCTGGCCCACCCCCAACCCACCCCCACCCCTCCCCAGCCCCCTCATGGATGTTTCTGCGCGAACCGATAAGTCAGAATCCACGAGTGCGCAGCTAGGTGGGTGCGTGTGCCACTGTGTTCCCCGGCAGGGCACAGTACGTACAGGGCCGTCGCACGGCACCCGCCGCGGGCCGTACAACATCACGTCCGCAGCAGTACGTCGCAGGACGCACCGGAGCCACGGGCTCCGTACGGAGAAGGCCGCGCCCCGCACGGGGCCCGCACCCGACGGCGTACCGCAGCCCCTGCCGACCACCACGACAGCACCGACGGGCACGGTGACGTGCAACGGCCACAGCACCACGGCCGTACGACACACAGCACCACAGCACCACAGCAGTACGGCACCACAGCAACGAAGCACAGCATCAAGAACAGCGACAAAGAACAGCATCAAGAACAGCAACACAGCACAGCGACAAAGAACAGCAACGACGACCCGCAAGGCCCCGCGCCAGCGGACTCCGCACGGCCCCGCGCCAGCGGAGGTGTGGAGGTGTAGTGAACCGGTACGAACGGCACAACATGCTGCTGGGGCTGCTCGCTGAGCGGCGGCAGTTGGAGGTCGACAGCGTGGCGGCCGAGCTGGCCGTCTCGGCGGCGACGATCCGCCGTGACCTGGACCATCTCGCCGAACAGCGGCTGCTGACCCGGACCAGGGGCGGCGCGGTGGCGCACACCGTCGCGTACGACCTGCCGCTGCGGTACAAGGCCATGCGGCACGGGGAGGAGAAGGAGCGGATCGGGCGGGCCGCGGCCGGTCTGGTCAGCCGCGGGATGGTGGTCGGGCTGAACGGCGGGACCACCACCACCGAGGTGGCGCGGGCGATCGCCACCAAGACCGACGGGGCCGACAAGGCGGACGAGCCGGTGGTGACGATCGTGACCAACGCGCTGAACATCGCCAACGAGCTCGCGGTGCGCCCGCACGTGAAGATCGTGGCCACCGGTGGCGTCGCGATGCCCCAGTCGTACGAGCTCATCGGCCCGCTGGCCGGGCACATCCTGCGCGAGGTCAGCCTGGACATCGCGTTCATCGGCGTGGACGCCCTGCACCCGGAGCTGGGGGCCAGTGCGCACGACGAGGGCGAAGCGAGCATCAATGCGCTGCTCGCTGGGCAGGCCCGCAAGGTGGTGGTCGTGGCGGACAGTTCCAAGCTGGGGGAGCAGGCGTTCGTACGGATCTGCACGATCAGTGCCATCGATGTTCTCGTGACCGATGGGCACGCGCCTGAGCAGGTCAAACGCTTTGAGGAGCGTGGGGTGACCGTCATTCAGGCGTGATCGCCGCCCTGGGGCGGCCCCGCCGTGGCCCGGTCGTGGCCCCGCCGCCCCAGGCTCCCGCGGCGCGCCCTCACCGCCGCGTTCAAGCACACAATGATCACTCAGCGAAGTGTGATTCTGCGCGTTTGCAGATCTTTATGAACACCTCTTGTCACCTTTAAGCAGTGGCGTGCAAGATGAAGCCGCCTCGTGGTGAACGTCGCGGCGCGTAGCTCTCGGCTGCGTGCGCCGGCGTGCCACCACCACGGGGACTCGGCAGTCACCCTCCCCTGCACGGCGGATTCCCGCGTGCCCCGGACGGGCTGCCCCGCATCCGCTCTCGCTCTCACTGCCGGAGGTGAATGTGACGGCTTCCGTTTCTTCGTCGGCCCGTCCGGGCACGTCGCAGCAGCAAGCCCCGCTCCCCGCGGCCCCGAGCCCGAAGGGGAAGCGGGCGCTGCGCAAGGCCGCCCGTGTTCCCCTGCGGCACCGGCTGCGCCGCGACAAGGCGTTGCTGCTGCTCTGCCTGCCGGGCGTGGCCTACTTCGGGGCGTTCTTCTACCTGCCGTTGCTCGGCAACGTCATCGCCTTCCAGGACTACCAGCCGTTCCTGGGCTTCAAGCACAGCCCGTACGTGGGCATGCAGAACTTCGTGGCGCTCACCGAGCAGCCGGAGTTCTGGACGGCGGTGTACAACACGCTGGAGATCACCGCGCTCCAACTGCTGCTGTACTTCCCGGCCCCGATCGCGCTGGCGCTGCTGCTGAACTCGCTGGTGGGCGAGACGCTGCGGCGCTTCGTGCAGACCGTGGTCTACCTGCCGCACTTCCTGTCCTGGGTCGTGGTGGTGGCCATGTTCAAGCAGGTGCTCGGCGGCACCGGCACCGTGAGCAGCTTCCTCAACGACCACGGGGTCGGCGTCGGCAACATCATGACCAACCCCGACACCTTCAAGCTGCTGGTCACCTCGCAGATGATCTGGAAGGACTGCGGCTGGGGCGCGATCATCTTCCTCGCCGCGATGGCCTCCATCGACACCGCGCAGTACGAGTCGGCGGCGATGGACGGCGCCGGGCCCTGGCGGCGGATGTGGCACGTGACGCTGCCCGGCATCCGGCCGGTGATCATCATGCTGCTGATCCTGCGCCTCGGCGACATCCTCAACGTCGGCTTCGAGCAGATGCTGCTCCAGCGCGAGGCGGTGGGCGCCGAAGCCTCCGAAGTCCTGGACACGTACGTGTACTTCCACGGCGTCGTCGACGGCGACTGGGGCATGAGCACCGCCGCCGGACTGATGAAGGGCGTGATCGGCCTGGTGCTGATCCTCGCCGCGAACAAGCTGGCCCACCGCTTCGGCGAGCAGGGAGTGTACAAGTGACCACCTCGCTGCTGACCCCGGGCACGTCCCCCGCGAAGGACGGCGCCGGCGCCTCCCGCGGCCCGCGCCGCCGCACCCGTCCCGAGCGCCCGCCGTGGATGGAGCGCCCCACCTGGTACGGACAGGGCGCCAAGGCCGTGGCCATCGTGCTGATCGTGGTGGTGGTCGGCTATCCGTTCCTGCTGGCGCTCGGCACCAGCCTCGCCGGCCAGGAGGAACTGGACGCCAACGGCGGCTACGTACTGATCCCCGAACACCCCACCTTCGAGGCGTACAACGTGCTGCTCCAGGGCGGCGTGGTGACCCGCGCCGCGATGGTCAGCGTGGTGGTCACCGGCGTCGGCACCGTACTGAGCGTGCTGTGCACCATCGCCCTCGCCTACGGCCTCTCCCGGCCCGGAATGGTCGGCGGAAAGCCCATCCTGCTGCTGGTGATCGGCACCTTCCTCTTCACGCCCGGCATCATCCCGACCTATCTGGTCGTGCAGGAATTCGGCATGCTGGACAGCTATGCCTCACTGATCCTGCCGGTCCTGCTGAACGTCTTCAACGTCATCGTCGTCCGGGCCTTCTTCCAGGGAATTCCGACCGAGTTGTACGAGGCGGCGCGCCTTGACGGGGCGGGCGAGTTGACCATTCTGTGCCGTGTGGTGCTGCCGCTGTCCAAGGCGGTCATCGCGGTCGTCGGCCTCTTCTACGGGGTCAGCTACTGGAACAGCTTCTTCAATGCGCTGCTCTTCCTCAACGACTCCGGTAAATACCCGCTCCAGGTCGTCCTGCGGTCCTATGTCGTACAGGGCGAGAGCATCAACGCCAAGGCGATGGGCGTCAGCCAACTGCCGCCGTCCATCTCGCTTCAGATGGCGGTGCTCATCCTCGCGCTCATTCCGATCCTGTGCGTGTACCCCTTCCTCCAGAAGTACTTCGCCAAGGGTGTGCTCACCGGCGCGGTCAAGGGCTGACGCAGCCCCCGCCCCTGCCGCTCACCGCCGACCGCACCACCCCGTCAGGAGAACTCCATGTCCCCTCAGCAGACCGACCGGCAGCAGGTGACCGGCGCGCCCGCATTCCCCGCGGACGCGCCCGCGTTCCCCGCGCATTCGCCTGTGGCCGGCGCCCGCAGCCTGCTCGACCGGCTGGGCCGGCGCCGGTTCCTCGGCGTCGCCGGCGCCGCGGGGCTGGCCGTCACCGGGCTCGGCTCGCTCAGCGCGTGCAGCACGGGAACGGCCGTCGGCGGCAAGGGCGCCGAGGGGTTCCGCAAGGTCAAGCTGCCGACCTACCTGCCGGCCAACGTCGCGCCGGCGGACCTGCCGGGCAATGCGCAGGGCCTGGACGCCGGCTATCTGCGGTACCCGAAGAAGCTGGTCAAGTCGGTGGCGAAGACCCCGGGCGACGGCGAGTCGATCACCGCGCTGACCGAGACGTTCACCACGCCGGCGCCCGCGATGGACCGCAACCGCTACTGGAAGGAGCTCAACGAGCGGCTCGGTTCCGACCTCAAGATGAACATCGTCGTGGAGAGCGGCGCCGACACCTATCTGACGAAGTTCAACGCCATCATCGCCAGCGGTGACATTCCCGATCTGGTGTGGTTCCCGCCCAACCAGGGGCTGCGCAAGGTGCCGCAGTTGCTCCAGGCGAAATTCCACGACGTGACCTCGCACCTGTCGGGGGACGCGATACGGAAATACCCCAACCTGGCCAACCTGCCGGACTTCGCGTGGAAAACAGCCGTCATCAACGGCAAGATCGCGGGCGTGCCCGTCGCCTACGGCCGTATGGGCCAGGTCTACGTCATCAACGAGGACTTCTGGAAGCCGGTCGGCGGCGCCACCTTCAGCAGCGCCCAGGACTTCCTCGACAAGGGCAAGGAACTCCTGGACACCAAGCGCAAGAAGTACGTGCTGGAGCCGGCGTACGTGAATGCGCACGGCATGTTCGCGCAGTGGTTCGGCGCACCCGCCGGCTGGCACCTGGAGGGCGGAAAGCTCACCAACAGGTTCGAGACCGAGCAGTACTTCGAGGCCCTGGAATTCGCGGTCAAGGTATTCAAGGCGGGCCTGTTCTGGCCGGACCCGAACCTGACCACCACCCGGGAGAAGATGGCGCAGGGCACGCTCGGCGCGTACGTACAGTCCTTTCCGTCGTTCCTGGTGGACGTGAAGACGTACGACTTCCCGTTCGGCATCATCGTGCCGTTCGCCGCCAAGCCGGGCGCCACCCCGCACTTCGACTTCGGTTCGGGCTCGGTCGGCTTCACCGCCATCAGCAAGAACGCCGACAAGAAGCGCATTCCGACGCTGCTGGCCGTGCTCGACTACCTCGCCGCGCCGTTCGGCAGCGAGGAGCGGCTGTTCCTGGAGAACGGCGTCGAGGGCACCCACCACGAGCGCACCCGCGACGGTGACGTCACCCTCACCGACAAGGGCAACGCGGAGGCGGTCACCACCGCGATGCCGGTGTCCTTCCTCACCAACGCGCCCGAATACCTCTACCTGCCGGGCAAGCCCGACATGACCCGGCGCATCCACGGCTGGCAGCAGGAGCTCATCAAGATGGGCCAGGCCAGCCCCGTCATCGGCCACTACTCGGACACCAACGCCGACAAGGGTGCCTCGCTCACCAAGGCGTTCAACGACGGCATCCTGGACATCGTCGCCGGCCGCAAGTCGCTCTCCGACTTCGACGGGCTGCTGAAGAGTTGGCGCTCGGGCGGCGGCGACCGCATCCGCCGGGAGTACGAGCAGTCGCTCGCCAGTGAGAAGAAGGGCAAGAAGACCACGTGAGCCGCCCGCCGTCGGCGCCGGCAACGGCCCGGCGGCAGGGCGCGGCCAGCAGCCGGCGGGCCCGGCCGCGCGACCCGCAGCGCGGCGGAAGGGCCCACCGGCGACCGAGCGGCCCGCACCGGGTGACCGGTCGGCGCCACCGCCGGGGGGGGGCCCCCCCCCCCCCCCCCGCCCCCCCGGGGGGGGGGGGCCGGGCCCCCCCGGGGGGGGCCCCGGGGCGGGGGGCCCCGCGGGGGGGGGGGGGGCGGGGGGGGCGCG
>NZ_JBEHZD010000174.1:0-13560 GCF_040240285.1 Streptomyces sp. HSW2009
CCCCCCCCCCCCCCCCCCCCCCCCCCCCCCCCCCCGCGCGTCCGCCAGACCGTCGTGGGCGCCAGACCGTCGTGGGCAGGGCGGCAGGACCGCCCCGCCCTCAGGGAAGCTGCGGCACCAGCTCCGGGTCGGTGACGACGTCGCGCAGCCGGCTGACGATCGCCTTGGCCGCCATGTCGTACGCGGTGACCTCGTTGTGCAGCACCGATTCGGCGTTCGACATCTCCAGCATGGCGACGATCTCGAAGATCAACTGGGGTACGTCGGCGTCGGGCTCGATCTGGCCGGCCTTCTGGGCGTCGCGCACCGTCTGCTCCAGGTAGGAGATCCAGTTGACGCGGGCGGCGGCCAGGGTGTCGTGCACCTTGCCCTCGCGGGCGTCGTACTCCGCCGAGACCGAGTAGAAGAAGCAGCCGCCGGGGAAGACCCGCTCCCGCGAGTAGGTGAGCCAGCCGGTGCACACCCGCCACAGCCGCTCCACGCCGGGCGGCAGGTCACGGGCGGGCTGTACGACGTGTTCGAGGAAGACCTTGATGGCCGCGCGGACGGTGGCCAGTTGCAGGTCTTCCTTGGAGCCGAACAGGGCGAAGACCCCGCTCTTGCTGAGCTTCAGCTCGCTGGCCAGCCGGCCGAGGGAGAGCCCTTCGAGCCCTTCGACCGAGGCGATCTCCACGGTCCGCTTGAGGATGAGCTGACGGGTCTGGTTACCGCGAGCGACCCGGCCGTCGATGTGTGTCGCGTTCGCTGCCATACCCGTACCTACTCTCGTGTGCCAGACCCTCTTCGTGCTGGTGGGGGCAGTCAAGTGTAGCGAATATGCGGACGATCGTGCGGTTAGCTCCCGGCGGTGCCGTCCGGCGCCGGTGCCGCATCCCGGCGCCTCACTCCGCCGACGCCAGTCGTACGTCGTCCTCGTCGACCGAACTCGGGCCGCTCCGGACGAAGTCCACCGCCGTACGCACCACGGTCTCGTCGCTCAGGATGCGCCGGTGCCCGAGCTCGGTCGTGGTGACGAGCTCGGCCTGGTCACCGAAGGCGGCGACGATGCGACGGCCCTGGGCGATCTCGATGCGCGTGTCACCCTCGTCGTGGATGACCAGGACCGGGGCGCCGACGTGCTCGGTCGCATGGGTCACCGAGAAGGGCATCCGCTCGGCCGGCAGGTCGGGGAAGAGGTTCTTGGCGATCTGGCCGCGCAGCCGGTCCTGGAGCGCGTCGCGCAGCCGCAGCTCGGTGAAGAACTCTCCGATCAGGTACTCGAAGTCGCAGACCGGGCTGATGGCGACGACCTTCTCCGCCTCGGCGCCGCGGGTGAGGGCGAAGAACGAGGCCAGCACGCCCAACGAGTGCGCGATGAGCGCGTCGAACGTCCCGTACTTGTCGTGCAGGGCGGTGATCACCGCGCGGTAGTCCAGGATCGTGGTGCTGCGGCCCGCCGCGTCGCCGTGGCCCGGTGCGTCGAAGGTGATGACGCTGTGCCCCTGGTCCCGCAGGGGCTGGACGAATGCGGACAGCCGGGAGCCGCGCGACTGCCAACCGTGCACCAGGAGTACGGGGCGGCTGCCGTCGCCCCAGCGGTAGACCACGGCCTGCTTCCCGTCGGCGGCCGGCAGCCGCTCCACCTCGGCCTGCGCGAACAGCTCGCGCTCGCTGCTGCGCAGCTTGCTCCGTACGAACGGCATGTGGAACAGGCTGAACGCGCCGGCGCCCGCGAGCGGCCCCGAAACCCGAGAGACAACGTTGAGGGTGGTGCTGGCGACTGCCTCGATGGGGCGCATGCCCGCGACTCCTCGTTCGACGTCAGGGGCTGGCATGCTAGCACGAACGACCGTTCAGATTTAGTCGCCGTGGCTGGATTCCACGAGGGTCCGGGCGTCCACGGCCGATATGTGCGGTCACCGGTTGAGGCCGGTGTTCCAGATCGACACACTTGGGTGGCCGCTCGGGCCCGTGGCGTCGCGCTGACCGCACGTCAGGCGCGCCGCGCGGCACCGCCCGAGCCGTACGGTCAACACACCGCCCCGAGGAGGCCGAGGGATCACATGCCGCCCCCCATCTGGTTCGCGCCGTGGAAACCCGGGCCCGGCGGCCGTCAGCGGCCCGACGCGGAAACCGGTCCGATCCTCGTGAGCATCACCGAGTTCACCGCCCGCCGCCCCTGGACGGCCGTGGGCGTGGCTTCTGCCGGGATGACGCTGCGCCGGAGTTGGGGCGAGTTGGACGGCGCGGTCGGGGTGTGGCTGTGGGCCTCGTCCGACCTGCGGCGACCGCGATCCGGCGCGGTCTCGGTTTGGCGCGACATGGACGCCCTCCACGGCTTCGTGGCCCGGCCCGATCACCTCAAGATCGTGCGCGCCTACCGCAACCGGGGCACCTTGCGCTCCACTGCCTGGGAGGCCGAACGCTTCGACCGGAGGGCGACCCTGACGGCCGCACAGGCGTTGCTCGTCGGCGAAGCGGACTGGCCCGAGCAGTAGCCCCGGCGCGGCGCGCGGGCCCGGGCGGCTCGCGGGGGCGGGGCGCGCCCAAGCGCCCGGCGCCGGGCCTGGCCGGCCGCTCACCTGCGGGGACGACAAGGGCCGCTGCGGGTACGACGAAGGCCGCCCGCGCTCCGTACGTCTCCCTCGGGAGGGTCGTACGGAGCGCGGGCGGCACTTCCGTGGTGCGGGCCGGCCGCGGGCCAATCCGCCCCGCTAGTGGGGTCGCCTCTCGCCGGCGGCTCGGGTCAGGCGACGGGTGCCGGGAAGGTCGGGTACTCCACCCCGGAGACGTGCTGGACGACCCGGATGACCTGGCAGGAGTAGCCGAACTCGTTGTCGTACCAGAGGTAGAGGATCGCGTCGTCACCCTCGACCTTGGTGGCGCCGGCGTCCACGATCGAGGCGTGGCGCGAGCCGATGAAGTCGCTCGATACGGCGTCGGGGGCGCTGATGAAGTCGATCTGTCGCTTCAGCGGCGAGGTGAGCGAGACGTTCCGCAGGTAGTCGAGGACCTCCTCGCGGGTGGTCTCGCGGCCGAGCCGCAGGCTGAGGATCGCGATCGAGACGTCAGGCACCGGAACCCGGATCGAGCTGCCGGTGATCCGCGCGTTGAGGTCGGGCAGCGCCTTGGCGACGGCCGAGGCGGCACCGGTCTCCGTGATGACCATGTTGAGCGGCGCCGAACGACCACGACGGTCCGACTTGTGGTAGTTGTCCAGCAGGTTCTGGTCGTTGGTGAACGAGTGGACGGTCTCCACGTGTCCGCGCAGCACCCCGTACTCGTCCGCCATCGCCTTCAGCGGCGGGACGATGGCATTGGTGGTGCAGGAGGCGCAGGACAGGATCTGCTCGTCCGGCTTGATCGCGTCGTGGTTGACGCCGTGCACGACGTTGAGGACGTCGCCCTTGCCCGGGGCGGTCAGCACGACCTTGGCGATGCCGGGGCGCAGGTGCTGCGACAGGCCCTCGCGGTCGCGCCACCTGCCGGTGTTGTCGATGAGGATGGCGTCCTTGATGCCGTACGCCGTGTAGTCCACCGCCGAGGGGTCGTCAGCGTAGATCATCTTGATCTCGTTGCCGTTGGCGAGGATCGTGCCGTTGGCCTCGTCCACCGTGATGGTGCCCTGGAACTGGCCGTGGATGGAGTCCCGACGCAGCAGCGAGGCGCGCTTGACGATGTCCTGGCCGCCGCCCCTGCGGACGACGATGGCGCGCAGCCGCAGGCCGTTGCCCGAGCCGGACTTCTCGATGAGCAGCCGGGCGATCAGCCGGCCGATGCGGCCGAACCCGTAGAGCACGACGTCGCGCGGCTCACGGCACTCGATCTTGTTGGCCCCGGTCGCCCCGGCGACGGCCTCGGCGGTGAACTCCGCCACCGTGAGGCCGCGCTCGTCCGCGCGGTAGAGCGTGGCGAGCATGCCGATGTCGATCTGGGAGGGGCCGAGGTCGAGCGCGGCGAGCGCCTGGAGGAACGGCATGGTCTCGATGACCGAGAGCTCTTCGCCGGCTATCTGTCGGGCGAACCGGTGCGTCTTCAAGATGCTGACCACCGATTTGTTCACCAGGGAGCGACTGTGCAGCAGGACGGTGACGTCCCGCTCGCGCTGTAGCTTCCCGATGATCGGGATCATGGATTCCGCGATCTCCTCGCGGTTCTTCCAGTCAGTGAACGAGTCCTCATTGACAGTCACAGATTTATCTTTCGAGCTAGGCGGTGCTCACATGTTAGCCCTCCGCCGTTTGACTTCCCCCGCAGATGGCCGCCCCAGCGCCCGGTCCAACCGGCCCGAGCGTCGTGGAATGCGTCATTCCACGAGGTCACAGCGGTCTGCGTGGGTCGTACGAGATGTCCGTGTGGCGCCCCTCACTGCCTTACGAAACGGGGACGAAAGCCTCGACTGGGCCCGCCGGAATCGGCTGGACCTGGCTGGGCACGCCTTCGCGGGCGGGTGTGGGGCGCGGTGAAGCTGGCGCGCGGCGGCGATGGCCCGCCCGCGCGGTGGCTCACGGGCCGAGCAGGTCCAGGTCGGGACGGGTGAGCGTGGTGGTCACCAGCAGGTGGGTGATCAGGTTGTGGTTGAGCGCATTGCCGACCGGCTGCGGAATCTCCTCCTCCAGGAGTCCCGGCACCCCGTGCTCCCGGCTGAGCCGCTGGCGCACGTTGGTGACGATGTACGCCGCGCGCTTGCCGCTCCACCGTTCGCCCGGGCAGAGCACGCCGAGTTCGTCGGCGACCTGGGCCCAGGTGAGCGGCTGCGGGTACGGCTCATCGCGTAGGTAGCGCTGCGCCAGACAGACCAGTACCAGCTTCTCGTCCTTGCGCAGCTTCTGTACGTCGTGGTCGTAGGTGTCCGCCTCGTGGGAATTGCGTCGGGACCAGCGGTCCCCGGCCCCGGCCGGCGCCGTGACCCGGACCTCCAGCAGGTGTTCCTGCCGGGCCGAGACGATGAACAGCGGCGTGTAGCCGGCCGGCAGTTCCGCCCGTCCGCCGCCGAGCACCAGCCGCGCCTGCGGGAAGCGGATGGGCAGCTTGCCGGTGTTGCGCAGCATCCAGCGCGACGCCTCACGGGTGATCAGCCCCTGCTGGCGGCTCACCCTACGGTCCCCCGCGCCCACGCACACGTGCACGTCGGGCTCGTTGCGCCCGAACATCAGCGGAAAGTCGGCGTCCGGAGCGACGCTCATGCCCCCGTTGGCCCCCATGACGAACAGCGTGCCGGGACGGGCGGCCGGGGCGCTGCGACTGAGGCTGCCGATGTCCTGCGGGAGGATGCTGACCTTGCTCGTCATCGTGTGAGCCCTTCTTCGCGGGTGCTGGGGACTCTAGGCAGCTACGTTCGGGAGGGGTCCCAGAACGCGACGGAGCCGCTGGCGTCCATGGAGTAGGGGGTCGGGCCGATGTGCGGGCTCACGGATTGCGGGCCGTGCCACTTCTCGGCGCCGTCCACACTGACCCGGCAGTCGAGGTCCGGCGAGGGCGCGGTGATCCGCAACCGCCAGTCGACCCGACCCGGGGCGCGCGGCACCTCGATGGTCTTCCGCCAGGCCAGCGGCACATCGTGGACGGTGGTGAAGGTCCCGTTGACCGCGTAGTCGAGGGAGCCGAGCGGTCCGTCACCGGTGATCGCGAACTGCAACAGCGCGGACCCGGTCGGATCGGCGGACTGCGGCACCGAGGGGGCGGGCGACGTGCGCTGCGGGCGCGCGCCCTGCTGCGAAGACCGCCCACTCACCAATCGGTCCACGGCGACGGCCGCACCGCCGACCACCACCGCCGCGCCGCCGACCAACAGCAGCCGACGCCCGGGCCGGCCCAGGGCGGATGACGGGTTAGCCCCGGTGTTCGTCTCCGCCTTGATGGCCGCCAGCACCGCGGGCGGCAGCCAGTCGCGGGCCGACACCCCGTCGGGGTTGGCCAACGGTTTGAGCTGCGTGACCAGTTCGGCTGCGGTGGGCCGGGCGGCGGCCTCCGTACGCCGGCACGCCGCGAGCACCGCGCCCAGGGCCTCGTCGGCGTCGGGTTCTTCGGTTTGCTGGAGGCCGCGGGCGTACTGCACCGTCATCCCCAGCGAGTAGATGTCGCTCGGCGGCCCCGCCTCGCCGGCCATCTGCTCGGGCGACATGAAGCCGCGGGAGCCCGCCGTCCCGGTGGCTCGGGTGTTGGCGGCGATGCCGAAGTCGATCAGCCGGATCCCGTCGGCGGTCAGCAGCACGTTGGCCGGCTTGACGTCCAGGTGGACGACGCCGGCGTGGTGGACCGCGGCCAGCGACTCCGCGAGCCCGGCCGCCAACCCGCGCACCGCGGCGGGCGGCAGCGGCCCGAACCGCTCGAACGCGTCGCGCAGCGAGAGCGACGGCAGGAACTCCATCACCAGCCAGGGCACCGCCGCCTCCGGGTCCGCCCCCAACACCGGTGGGGTGTGCGCCCCGCCGACCGCACGGGCCGCGGCCACCTCGCGCCGGAATCGGTCGCGCTGCTCGGGGTCGTCGGCAAGCTCGGGGTGCATGACCTTGACCGCCACCGCCCGGCCGCCGCGCGACCTGCCCAGGTAGACGGTGGCCGCCGCGCCCGCGCCCAGCCGTCCGAGCAGCCGGCAGCGCCCCACGCTGCGCGGATCGCCCCGTTCAAGCTGCTCCATGTGCGCCTCCGTTCACCGGGGTGGCTCGACGGCCTCGACGTACCCGTCCGAGGTGGCGAGCAGCACCAACCCACCGGCGGCGACGGCCTGGGAGCCGGTGGACGACTGGGACTCGGGGGCCGTCCAGGCTCCGTGCGTCGCCAGCACCCGGCCGTCGGTGGCGTCCAGCGCGTACACCGCCTGCTGCGGGCCCTGGACCCAGAGCGTGTCGCCGGCCAGGCAGAGCGTGTCCGACTCGGCGAACCTCCCCTCGGCAGCCAGCCGCCGCTCCCACATCTGCTTGCCGGTACGGGCGCACAGGGCGCGCACCCGGCCGTCGACCTCGCCGACGTAGACCAGGCCGCCCGTGGTGTGCCGGACGGAGCTGCGGTAGTCGACCGAGCGGCGCCAGGCGGTGCGCCCGTCGTGGCCGCGCAGGGCGTAGACGGCGCCCAGCGCGTCCCTGGTGACCACCAGGTCGTCGCTGATCAGGCAGTAGTTGGCGACCTCAGCCAGCTCGCGCCGCCAGCGGGTCCGGCCGCTGGCGGCGTCCAGGCCGACCAGCACCGGGCCGTCCACGGCCACCACCAGGCCGGCGCCGACGGCCAGCGCCGCGCCGTTGGCCCGGGCGGTCCAGCGACGGCGCCCGTCCGCCGCGGCCAGGGCCCGTACCTCGTCATCGACCGCCACGCACACGAGCGGCCCGCTGGCGGCCGTGCCCCGGGTGGTGGCGGGCACCCGGCGCGTCCAGCGGACGCGTTGGGAGAGGGGATGGACGGCGCGCAGCGCGTAGGGCTCGATGGTCGTGGCGGGCCTGGCGCCGAGCAGGTCGAACAGGTAGACCGCGTCGGGGCCGACCGCGACCGACTCGTTCATGGCGCGCTGCTCACTGACCCGCTGCCAGCGAATCCGGCCGGTGCGCGGGTCGATGGCGGTCACCCGGTCGCGCCCGTCCGCGGCGATCACCATGGCGCCCGCCCGGTACAGCCGCAGTGAGGTGGTGCTCACCGGGGTACGCCAGCGGCGGACCACGGCCGGTACCCGGGGCGCGGTGGAGCGCAGCCGTGTGCCGGGGCGCTGGGCGGCGGGCGGCGACGACTCGCCCGCCTCGGCCCGTGCGCGGAGCACCAGCGGCACCGCGGCGCCGACCACGACCGTCCCGGCGGCCAGCGACAGGAGCAGGGTGCGGCGGCCGGGGCGCGGGGGGACCGACAGCGGCACGGGGGTCACGGGCAGGTTCACGCGCGAGACGTACGTGGTGGCGCCGGCGAGGTCTTCGGACCCGGCCCCGGGGGGTGGCGGTGCCGCCCGGCCGGGTGCCGGCTCGATGGGCATGCCGCGCGCGTCGATGTCCAGCGCCAGCGGGGCCGGGAGCCAACGGGTGCCCTGCACCGTGCTCTTGGGCCGGCCCAGGCGGTCGAGCAGGTCGGCGGCGGTGGGACGGTGGCCGGGGCTGGGGTGCAGACAGCTTGCGATGGCGGCGCGCAGCTTGCGGTCGGCGATCCGGTGCAGGTCGACCTGCCCGCGCTGGATGCGTTCCAGCGTGATGGCCCGGTCGTCGATGCCGAACGGCTCCTCGCCGAGCGCGGCGAACGCCAGGACCGCGCCGAGCGCGAAGACGTCGCCCGGCGCCTGCGTCTCGCCCCCGCGCGCCTGCTCGGGCGACATGAAGCCCACCGTGCCGAGCACCGAACCGGTTGCGGTGATGCCGGTCGCGTCCTCCGGTCGGGCGATGCCGAAGTCGATCACCCGTGGCCCGTTGGCGGTGAGCATGATGTTGCTCGGTTTCAGGTCCCGGTGGACGAGCCCGGCACGGTGGATGTCGGCCAGGGCCTCGGCGAGCGCGACGGCCAGCAGGTGCAGTGCGGATGGCGGCAGTTCGCCGTACCGGTCGACGGCCTGCCGGAGGGTCAGCCCGGGGAGGTACCCCATGACCAGCCACGGGGCCGCCGCCTCGGGGTCCGCGGCCAGCAGCGGGGCGGTGTACGCGTTGGTCACCAGCCGTGCGGAGGCCACCTCGCGGCGGAAGCGGGCGCGGTAGTGCGAGTCACGGCCGAAGCGTTGGTGTACGACCTTGACCGCGACGGCCCGGCCGCCGGGCGAGCGCCCCAGGTAGACGACGCCCATTCCGCCCGCGCCGAGCCTGGCCAGCAACTCGTAATCGCCCACGCGCCGCGGATCAGTCGGCTGCAACGGCTCCATCGGCGCTCCCCTCCGCCTTCCCCGGGCCACGGGAGCCCGGGCGTCCCTGTGCCGTGTCCCCCATCACCCGCCCCGTCAGTTCTGCTCCCCCACCAGAACATCGCCGACTGTAGCCGGTTCGGCGCGTAGCGGGACGACCCTTGTGCAATGGCCACGTAGGGGTCTGGCGCGGGCTTCTAGGGGTGAGATAGGGGGTACCGGGGCCGGTGGCACGGGGGCGCGGTGGGGGTACGGCGCCGCGGACCTGCCCGGGGTGCCCCGATTCCCTTGCCGTCCCCCTTCGCGATACCCGGTCTGGTCGGCTGGTGCACGTGTGCGGGTGTGCGGGGCTGTGGATCTACGGGTGTGTGGGTGTGCGGGCTGTTGGTGTGCGGGGTTGCGGGCGTGCGGGCTGTTGGTGTGCGGCGTTGCGGGCCCGCGGGTCTACGTCATCGCCGCCACGACCGGGTTCGAGTGTGGGTGGGCGTCGGGACTGCTGGTGTGCGGCTGGCGCGAGGGGGGCGGTGCGTTGGCTCCGGCCAGGGCTGCTGGCTCGGTTGCTGGTGTGTTGCCGGCGCGGCTTTCGGCGCAACTCCCGGCGCGGCTGCCGGCCAGGGCTGCTGGGGTGCCGCTTGTCACGGCCGGCCGTTGACGTGGCCGCCCGCGCCACGTCAGCCGTCGCTCCTGACGTGGCGCACGTCATGGCCTTGGCGCGGTGGTGCGGCTGGTCTCGCCGGAGGGCCGGCGGAGGACTGGCGAGTTGCCTGGGCTGCCTGGGTTGCCGGGCGTCGGCGGGGGTGGGTGGTGGATCGGCAGAGTCCTCGTACGGAACCGTCGGGGCCGATACCCGTGTCAACCTCCGCATCCGCGCGCGCCACCCCCTATTCCGCATTCCGCCCGTCCCATCCCGGTAGGACGGGCGGCACCGGCAGCCCCGTCCACCGCGCTGACTGCATCTGTCATGTCTGTCATATGTGCCCTGTCTGTCACCTCTGCCGTGCCGGCCCTGCCTGCCCCACTGGCCCCATTGGTCCTGGTGGCCCTGCCGATCCGGCTGGCCTCACTCGCACTGACGCGTCCTCGTGGCCCCGCTGGCCCCGCTGGCCCCGGCCCCATTGATCCCGATAGCCCCACCGGCACGAATGGCCCTGCTGGCGCCACTGGTTCCCCCTGTCCTGCCCGCCCCGCCGGCCACCCGGATGGCGCCCCGTCCCACCGCTTACGGCCGCGGGGCCGGAAGCGGAGCTGTGGTTTACCGCAGGTGGCTGGCTGCGGGAAACGTCAGTGGGTCGGGCGGCAACCCGCATACCGCGGGCGAGCTGCGGTTTCTACGTTGGAAGGGTCGCGGCCTGAAGGCGCCGGCGACCGTTCCGCCGACTCGGAGGCCATGCATGCATCAGATGAACCTCGCCCTGCCTGAGGAGCCCGCGGGCGGCCTCGCGGGGTGGGCCGCGGACCTCGTGGACGCAATGGGCGGCCCCGGGGCGGGCCTGGCCATCGCGCTGGAGAACCTGTTCCCCCCGCTGCCCAGCGAGGTGATCCTGCCGCTGACCGGATTCGCCGCGGGACAGGGGGTGTTGAGCCTGGCCTCGGCCCTGTTCTGGACCACCGCGGGCTCGCTGGTCGGCGCCCTGGTCCTGTATTGGATCGGTGCGCTCTTCGGCCGCGAGCGGATGCACGCGCTGTGGGCGAAGCTGCCGCTGGTGAAGCCCTCTGACCTGGACCGTACGGAGGAGTGGTTCGCCAAGCACGGCACCAAGGCGATCCTGCTGGGCCGTATGGTGCCCATCTTCCGCAGCCTCATCTCCATCCCAGCCGGCGTCGAGCGCATGCGCCTTCCCGTCTTCATGCTGCTGACCACCCTGGGCAGCTTCGTGTGGAACGCAGTGCTGGTGCTCACCGGGTATTGGCTGGGCGACCAGTGGGACGCGGTCGAGACCTACGTCGGGTTCCTCTCCAAGGCCGTGCTCGTCGTGGTCGTGGTATCCATCGTGGCGTTCGTGGTCGTACGCTTCCGTAACCGCAAGCAGGTCCGACAGCGCGGGACTTCATGACTGACGACGCACCCTCATCCCTCGGCGCCCCCTGGCCCGGGCAGTCCCACTGCCCCGGCTGCGGGGCGTCGCGGTCCGCACCCCCTACGGCGCGCGCCGAACCGGACGCGCCCCACCCCAACTCCTCCGAGCCACCCACCCGACGCTCCGGCGGCGCATTCGGCGCCGGGCTCGGCCTCGGCACCGCCACCGGTCCCGATCTCAGCCCCGGCATCAACCCCGATCTCGGCATCGGCGTCGGCATCGCAGCAAGCTACGGACACGGCCACGAATCCGGCCTTGCGTTCGACGCCTTGGACGACGGCGATGGCGGAGCCGCCGACGTCGGGCCCACACCCTCCTGGCCGCGGGCGGCCTGCGGGGTCCTGCTGGGTTGCGCGACTGCCCTGCTACACACTCTGTTCTTCTTGCTCGCCGGCGTCGCGCTGATCCCCTGGTGGCTGCGGAGCAGTGCGCGCGGCCGGGCGCTGACGCTGCTGGCCCGTTGGGGTCGCCGGCTCACGAAGCTGGAGCGGATGCGCCGCTCGGCCTTCTTCTTCGACCGCTTCCCGCAGCACTACGAGGCGTCCGATCAGAAGATCCTGGGCTATCTGGCAACCCGCAGCTACACCGGCGTGGTGTGCGGCGTCGTGGTGGCCCTGCTGGGCTTCGGCGGCGTGCTGGCGGCGGTGCTGCTGACCGAGATCGCGCAGGGCAGCCTCAGTTGGGCGGAGTTCTTCAGCCAGGTCCCGCTCGGCTGTGTGCTGCTCTTCCTCGACATCCAGGGCCTTGACTCACTGGCCGCGCTGGACGCCCGGCTGGCCCACGAGTGCTTCGGGCCGTCCGAGCGCGAGTTGCTGCGGCGCCGCATCGACGAGTTGGCCACCAGCCGGGCCGCGGTCGTCCAGGCGGTGGACATCGAGCGCCGGCGCATCGAGCGGGACCTTCACGACGGGGTCCAGCAGCGCCTGGTGGCGCTCGCGATGTTGCTCGGCCGGGCGCGCCGGGGCAGACACCCGGAGCAGGCCGCGGCCCTGCTGCTGCAAGCGCATCAGGAATCCCAGGACGTGATCACCGAGTTGCGCGAGGCGACCTGGCGGATCTATCCGTCGGCGCTGGACAGCCTGGGCCTCGAAGAAGCGATCGGCGGGGTGTCCGAGCGGTGCAGCATCCCGTTGCGCCTGGAGTTCGACGTCGACCGGCCGCTCCCGAAGTCGGTGGAGGTGGCGGCGTACTTCGTGGTGTCAGAGGCGGTCAACAACGCCGCCAAACACTCCGATGCAACGCAGATCTCGGTCCGGCTCGCCCTGCACGGGGCCGTCCTGGTGGTCCGGATCGAGGACAATGGCGGCGGCGGGGCGAACCCGGCGGGTAGCGGGCTGACCGGGCTGCGCAGTCGGGTGGGTGCACTCGACGGCGTCCTCCGCATCGACAGCCCCCTGGGGGGTCCGACGACGCTGACCGCGGAGTTGCCATGCGTGTGATCCTCGCCGAAGACTCGACCCTGCTGCGGGAGGGCCTGGTCCGGCTGCTCATCGAGGAGGGCCACGAGGTCCTCGCCGCCGTCGGCGACGCGGTGTCCCTGATCGCCGAGGTCGAGAAGCAGGCCCCGGACACCGTCGTCGTCGACATCCGGATGCCCCCCACCCACACGGACGAGGGTGTGCGCGCCGCCCTGGAGATCCGTGAGCGGTGGCCCAAGATGGGTGTGCTGGTGCTCTCCCAACATGTGGAGCGCAACTACGCCGCCCAACTCCTGGCGAGCAACGCGGAGCGGGTCGGTTACCTCCTCAAGGACCGGGTGGCCCAGATCGAGGAGTTCCTTGACGCGTTGGAGCGCATCAACGCCGGGGGCGCGGCCATCGACCCGGAGGTCGTACGGCAGTTGGTCATCCGCACCACGCACAGCGACCCGCTGGCCCGGCTCACCCCGCGCGAGCGCAGCGTGCTGGAGACCCTGGCCCAGGGCCACACCAACACCGCCATCGCACAGAAGCTGCACATCTCGCTCAGTTCGGTGGAGAAGAACCTCAACGCCATCTTCGACAAGCTGGAGCTGTCCCACACCACCGGCTACAGCCGGCGCATCCTGGCCATCTTGCGGTACCTGGAATCCTGAGCCCCGCAGCCGGAGCACGGGGGCCACGAGCCGCGCGGGGAGGGGGCGTTGGACTTCCCCCCACCGGGCGTGGCGTGGGTGGGTCGATGGTGGGTGGGCGTTGCCGCCCGGGATCGCCGTGGTGGGTGTTGCCGCCGTGGGTGTTGCCGTGGTGGCGGTCGCGGCGTGGCGCGTACGGTCGTCAGGGTTACTCCGCGCGCCCAGGTCAACGCCCACCAACACCGGGAGAAGCCCGAGGCCGGGCCCTGGTCGGTGCGCGCCAGTACTGCGGGTGCCGGCACCCTGCCTCGGCACTGCGAGGGGGGGGCCGGCCCCCTGCCTCGGTCGGCGCGCACCGACACCGTGGGAAGCCCGACGCCCGTCCCCGGTCGGCGCACGCCACCATCACGGGAAGCCCGACATCCATGGGCCACTCTCTCGCCGCGCACCAACACCATGGGAAGCCCGGTGCTCATGGGCCCCGGGGCGAGAGGGCGAAGGGCCCCGGCTCGGCCGCACCCACCGCCCCCAGGGCGCCCGCTGTCACAGGTCGCCCCCTCCGGGGCGGGCGCGCGGGGGGGGGGGGGGGGGGGCGCGCCCCGGGGGGGGGCCGGGGGGGGGGGGGGGGGGGGGGGGGGCGCCGGCGGGGG
>NZ_JBEHZD010000175.1:0-13548 GCF_040240285.1 Streptomyces sp. HSW2009
CGCGTCAGCCGCGTCCGCGTCGGTCGCCTGGCCGGGGACCCGCCCCCGGGCGTCGGCCGGCGCCGCCCGTTCCTCGCCGTTGTTCTGCCGGCGGGGCGACGAGGACTGGAGGGCCGTGCCCCCGGTGGTGCGGAACAGCTCGTCGGCTCCGGGCAGACTCACTCGGCGTGACACCGGGCGAGCACCTCCCTGGCGAGCTGACGGTAGGCGGCGGCGCCGACGGAGTTGGACGCGTACGTGGTGATCGGCTCACCGGCGACGGTCGTCTCGGGAAAGCGCACCGTACGGCCGATGACCGTGTGGTAGACGTGATCGTCGAACGCCTCCACCACGCGCGCGAGCACCTCGCGGCTGTGCACCGTGCGCGAGTCGTACATGGTGGCGAGGATGCCGTCCAGCTCCAGGTCGGGGTTGAGCCGCTCCTGGACCTTCTCGATCGTCTCGGTGAGCAGCGCGACGCCGCGCAGCGCGAAGAACTCGCATTCGAGCGGCACGATGACCTTGTGCGCCGCGGTGAGCGCGTTCACGGTCAGCAGGCCGAGCGAGGGCTGGCAGTCGATGACGATGTAGTCGTAGTCGGCCAGCAGCGGCTTGAGCGCGCGCTGAAGGGTGGACTCACGGGCCACCTCGCTGACCAACTGCACCTCGGCAGCCGACAAATCGATATTGCTCGGCAGCAGGTCCATGTTGGGCACGGCGGTCTTCAGCAGCACCTCGTCCGCCGACATGCCCCGCTCCATGAGCAGGTTGTAGACGGTGAGGTCGAGCTCCATCGGGTTCACGCCGAGGCCGACCGACAGGGCGCCCTGCGGGTCGAAGTCGACGAGCAGCACCCGGCGTCCGTACTCCGCGAGCGCGGCACCCAGGTTGATGGTCGAGGTGGTCTTGCCGACCCCGCCCTTCTGGTTGCACATCGCGATGATCTTGGCGGGGCCGTGCTCGGTGAGCGGTCCCGGGATCGGGAAGTAGGGCAGCGGGCGGCCCGTCGGACCGATGCGCTCACGGCGCTGACGGGCCGCGTCGGGCGCGAGGGTGGCCGCGTACTCGGGATCGGGCTCGTACTCGGCGTCCGGGTCGTAGAAGTGCCCCTCGGGCATTGCGTCGTAGTCGGCGAAGGTCGCGGGGTCGGTCCCGCCCTGCTCGCCGGCCATGGCGTTCACGTGTTGGCCGTCCATGCTCTGGTGGGCTCTCGTCATGCTCTGGTGGGCAGCGAAGGTGCGGACAGCGACGGAGCCGACAGCCCGTTGCCCTGAGGGACTCTGGCCCCGCGCAGCCATTCCTGGTTGACCACCCCCGGGAGAAAATGTCGACTCATCCACAAGTCGTCCTACCTCCTTGGTGACCAGGAAATTTCTCGATTGGTCAGCGTGACACCATGCCGACGATTGGCGACTCTATGGCGTGTCGGCGGTCCGCAGCAACACAATCCGCCGGACACAGCCGGATGTGTCGGCAACAGAACACCCGGATGTCAAGGGCGGATGGCGCCCGGCGCTGAGGTTTCGCAGCCGCCCATAGCGGCTAAAAAGTTGTGTTCAAGGCGAGTTGGTCGAGCGTCGCACGCCCCGTGGTCCCGGGCGCGTCGCGCACACCAATGGCCGGGTCTCGCCGCTCGGCAAGGCCCGGCCACGGGTGAGGTGTTGACGCCGAAGGTCGCCGATCTAGCCGAGCAGCGAGCTCAGTTCGACCGAGGAGAGGCCGTGAGCCTCGGCGACCGGGCCGTAAACGACCTGGCCCTCATGGGTGTTGAGGCCCTTGGCGAGCGCGGCGTCGCGGCTCAGCGCCTCGCGCCAGCCGCGGTTCGCCAGCTCCACGATGTAGGGCAGCGTCGCGTTGGTGAGCGCGTGGGTGGAGGTGTTGGGCACCGCACCGGGCATGTTGGCGACACAGTAGAAGACCGAGTTGTGGACCGGGAAGGTCGGCTCGGCGTGCGTGGTCGGGTGCGAGTCCTCGAAGCAGCCGCCCTGGTCGATCGCAATGTCGACAAGTACACTTCCGGGCTTCATCCGGGACACCAGCTCGTTGGTGACGAGCTTCGGCGCCTTGGCACCGGGGATCAGGACGGCGCCGATGACGAGGTCCGCATCGAGGACCGCGCGCTCCAGCTCGTACGCGTTGGAGGCGATGGTCTGCACCTTGGTGCCGAAGACCTTGTCCGCCTCGCGCAGCTTGTTGATGTCCTTGTCGAGCAGCGTGACGTGGAAGCCCATGCCGACCGCGATCTGCGTGGCGTTCCAACCGGAGACGCCGCCACCGATGACGACGGCCTTGCCGGCCTGCACGCCGGGGACACCACCGGGCAGCACGCCGCGGCCACCGGCCGAGCGCATCAGGTGGTAGGCGCCGACCTGCGGGGCGATCCGCCCGGCGACCTCGGACATCGGCGCGAGCAGCGGGAGCTGCCGGGTGGCCGTCTCGACGGTCTCGTACGCGATGGCGGTGGTGCCGGACTCCAGCAGCGCGTCCGTGCACTCGCGGGAGGCCGCCAGGTGCAGGTACGTGAAGAGGGTCTGCCCCTTGCGGAGGCGGTGGTACTCCTCCGCGATCGGCTCCTTGACCTTGAGCAGCAGGTCAGCGGTGGCCCACACCTCGTCAGCGGTGTCGAGGATGGCGGCACCGGCGCCGGTGTACTCCTCGTCCGTGATCGAGGAGCCGAGGCCGGCGTCCTTCTCGATGAAGACCTGGTGGCCATGGCGCACGAGCTCGTGCACACCGGCGGGGGTGATGGCCACCCGGAACTCGTTGTTCTTGACCTCGCGGGGGATGCCGACCTTCACGTCGATCACGGTCCTTGTTTCTGGGATTTTCCGGACAATACCGGCTATGCATCTGCATACCGGAAACGACCGTGGCGGTCGCCGTAATCCCAGTCTAATGAAGGATGTCGCGCTGTCTAGCCTTGCATTGCATCAATCTTGCCGGCGAGTGCTGCTGATTTCGCAGGTCGAGTCTGGCGTGTCACTTTGGGTGGCCTCTCCAGCGTCCTCCGTTTCAGCCTCCGTTACGGCTTCAGCGGCGCCCGATACGATGCGTGGTTCTCGTGGCGCCAGAACCCGGGCCGCCTGCCGCCGGTGGAGATCGGCCCCGGGCGCGTCGCCGAGCCGCTGGAGGAGATCCGCGAGCCGCATCCGCACCAGCGCCTGGGTCCGCCCCTCCCCCGCCCGGCGCGCCAGCTCCACCGCCTCCTGACAGGTGTGCAACGCCTCACTCGGACGCCCCGCGTGCTCCAGCACCCGCGCCACCTCGCCCAGCGCGTGCGCGTGCCCGGCCGCATCGCCGATCCTGCGGTAGGTGGCCGCCGCCGCCCGCCAGCCGCGCAGCCCCTCGCTCCACCGCCCCGCGCAGGCGTGCACGGTGCCCAGCCGCCCGTACAGCCGCGCCTGGTCGGGCAGCTCGCGCCGGGTGAGCCGCAGTTCCAGGGCGCGGCCGTACCAGTCGGCGGCCCGCGGCCAGTCGGCCAGCTCGTGGTAGGTGGCCCCGATGGACTCCAGGGAACGGCCGATCGCGTACGGGTCCTCGGCGCGGCGTGCCGCCTTGAGCGCGCCCCGGTAGCGGGCGAGCGCGGCATCGATGCGCCGGGCCCTGGCGTCCAGGTCGCCCAGGTTGAGCAGGGCCGCCGCCCGCTCCAACGGCAGCTCGCGCCGGGTGGCCACGTCCAGTACCAGCTCGTGCAGCTCGTACAGCTCCGGCGCGGCGCCGGCCGGGCCGCGGTGGGCGGTCAGGGCGTGGGTCAGCGCGGCGAGCAGCCGGCGGGCGAGCGTGTCCAGACCGCCGTCGTGAGCCGCGAGCCGCGCGGCGGCCAGCAGCGCGGGCTGGCGCGAACGCAGCCAGCGCGCGCCCTCGGCCCGGTCGGGGAACCGCAGCGGCGCCGGAAGCTCCGCGGTGCGCTCGTCCTTGGTCTCGCCCTCCGGCGCCGCCGCGAGGTGGGCCGAGTGCAGCAGCCGTACCGAACGCTCCAGCATCCGGGCCCTGGCCAGTTCGACCTCGGCGGCCCGCTCGTGCTCGGCCAGCAACGCGGCCAGGGCGGGGGCCAGACAGCCGGGGAGCTGGTAGCGCGGCGGCATCACGTCGGTGGCGGGGCTGCGGTCGGCGCCGGCGGGCGGCAGCGGGCGCAGCAGCCCGTGCGCCAGGAAGTCGGTCAGGGTCTGCTGCGCGCTCTGCACCGAACAGCCGGCCAGCGCCGAGACGGTGTGGGCGTCGACCCAACCGCCCGGGGCCAGCGCGAACAGCCGCAGAATCCGCGCCGCCCGGGTCGGCAGCGAGGTGGCGACCAAGGGGAAGGCGCGGGCCAGCGGACGGCCCGCGTGCTCGGCCCCCACCTCGGCTGGCACCGCGCGCAGCCGGGTCACCAGGTCGGAGACCGACGCCTGCGGGCGCGCCGTGAGCCAGCCGCCGGCCAGCGCGAGCGCGGCCGGCGGGGCCCCGCACTCCTCGATGACCGAGCGCGCCGCCACCGGGTCGACGGTGATCCTGGTGGGTCCCGCGTACTGTTCGAGCAGCGCGAGGGCGGCGGGTTCGTCGAGCCCGCCCACGGTGCACGGGCGCACGTCGGGCACGCCGATCAGCGGGCCCCGGCTGACCACCAGGGCCAGGCAGTCGGGGGCGTCCGGCAGCAGCGCGTCGACCTGTTCGGCGCTGTCGGCGTCGTCCAGGAACAGCAGCGCGGGGGGGCCCCCCCCGCGCGCGCGCGCCCCCCCCCCCCCCCCCCGGGCCCGCCGCCCCCCCCCCCCCCCCCCCCCCGGCGGGGGGGCCCCCGCCCCGCCGGGCGCCCCCCCCCGGGCCCGCCGCCGGCTTGGGCACCGGCGCCGACAGCGCGGTGTTCAGCGCCGAGTACAGCGTCGGCGTCTCCACCGCGCTGGCCGCCCGCCCGGGTTCGGCCTCCGTCGCCTCGCCCGCGGCCTCCCGCACCTGGTCGGCCAGGGCCCGCAACGCGGCCCCGTCCGCACTCGGCGGCACCTCGTACTGCTCGCGCAGCGCCTCGGCGATCGACAGCAGGCGCAGGACGTGTGCTCGCTCCGTGCCGCCTCCGCTCGGCGCCGAACGAGCCGCGGTCTCCAACGCGAGGACCACATCGGCCGGGCCGCCGGTGTGCCGGGTGAGGAGTTCCATGGCCTCGCGGACCGTGGTGTACGCCTCAAGCGACCGACCGGTGGCCAACCGCACCCGCGCCAGGTGGACCAACACCACGGCGCACCCGTACGGCTCCTCCAGGGACCGCAGCTCCTTGAGTGCCTGGAGCAGCGGACCCTCCGCGTCCGGCTTGCCGGCCTCGGCCCGCACCAGGGACAGCAGCCGCCGCGCGGTGGCCCCGTTCCTGATGTCGCCGCGCGCTTCGAGCTCGGCGACGGCGAATTCGGCCTGCCGCTCGGCGGCATCGATGTCCCCGGCCCGGCGCAGCAGCTCCCCCTGGAGCGTGGCCACCCGGGCCCGCCCACCGGGATCGCCGGTGCTGCGGTAGAGCTCGGCGGCCCGGGTCAGCAGCGCCCGGGCGGCCTGCACCTCCTCGCCCGCCAGCGCCCACCGGCCCGCCGTCTCCAACGCGTCGGCCAGCAGCCCCGCGTCCCGCGCGTCCCGTACGTCGGCCGCCTCCAGGGCGGTGACGGACCGGGAGAGTATCCCGGCCGACTCGCGGAGCACGTTGTGCACGGTCCACGCCTCTTCGAGGGCGAGCAGGGTACGGACCGCGGTGGCGTGCTCGCCCCTGGCCTGGAGCCGGCGGATGGCGGTGCGGATGTCGGCCAGCCGGGCCCGGGCCAACGCCAGCCAGTGCGCCCGCTCCTCCGCGATGCGCAGCCCCCGCTCGGCGGCCACGGCGAACTTCGCGTAGTGGTCGGCGTGCCGGTTCCGCGCCTCGGCCTGCTCCTCCGGGTCCTGCGCGAGCCGCTTGCGGTAGTAGTTGCGGGTCGCGGTGAGCATCCGGAACTCCGGTTCGCCGCCCTCCCGCTTGGCGCTCACCAGCAGGCTCTTGTGCACCAGCGAATCGAGCCGGCGCGCCGCCTGCATCAGCGACAGGTTGCCGAGCCGCTGCGCGGTGGGCAGGTCGATGGAGGTCTCGCACACCGCGAGCCGCTGGAGCAGCGCCCGTTCCTCGGCGGAGAGCGCCTGATCGCCCCAGGACAGCGCGCCCGGCACCGACTGGTGCCGGGTGGGCACGTCCAGCAGCCTGCTGTTGTACGGGTGGGCGCCGCGCCGCAGTTGTTCGAGCAGCGCCCGGGGGCTGAGCGTGCCGACGGCGCGAGCGGTGACCTCGATCGCCAGTGGCACCCCGTCGAGGAGCTCGCAGATCTCGGCGATGTTCTGGAGCTCACCCCCGTGCAACACATCGCTGCGGTAATGCGCCCGCACCCGGTCGATGAACAACTGCACCGCGACCGAGCTGTACGGCGTCTGCCCCCCTGAGCCCACCGGAAAGGGCGCCACCGGGAACAGGTGCTCCGCGTACACCTCAAGCGAGATACGACTCGTCAGCAATACGCGTAGAGAGGGACATTCGCGCAACAACGCGGCGATGTCGGTGGACAGCAGGGGCGCCACCAAATCGCAGTTGTCGAGCACGATCAGCAACTCGCGGTCGCCGATCTCGGAGCCGACGAGCTCCGGCAGGGACAGCGCCGCCACGTCGCTGCCGATGCCGAGTGCCGCCGCCACCTGCCGCCAAGCGATGGTGCGACTGCCCGTCGAGGCAAGGTCGGTCTTGATGACGCCGTCGGTGGCGTACGGCACGGACCCGGCGAGCACGGCGTTCGCCAGTGCACTCTTGCCAACGCCTGCGGGTCCTGTGATGGTCAGCAGCCGGATTCCGGGATCGTGCAGCATTCCGCAGAGTTCGGCGATTTCCCCTTCCCTTCCGAATAAACGGGCAGAACGGGGTTGGTGCATTTTCTCACGGTTCGTTACGGACAATATGGGAATTGCCTCGCAGACACCGCTATCCATGAGCTGGTTCACGAAATCACTCCCGCCATGACTTCAGGCCACGTCGCCTCCGGCCAAGGGCAGCAACACGAGCGCACTCATCAGTCCTGTGACACTGGGCTCGCCAGACCCCCCGATGAGCGCCTCCGTTCGCTCTCCCCCGTGCGCGGTACAAGATGTTTCATAGAGCAGACTTCACCAGGGTCTGCGGCACGAATAGAGCGCCGCTGGAGTCTCACTGAAACATCTGGCCGTCGAGCATAGCGGGCTTTGCTTGTGCGTCGCGCCCGGACCCGGGCCCGGAGGCTCAGTCCGTGGCCTGGACCTGCGGCAGGGCATAGGTGTCGAGGAAGCGGTCCGCGAGATCGGTTACATAGCCGTCATCGAACGTTCCGTTGAAAAACAGCCTCTTGAAGAGCATCGGGCCGGCCAGCTTGTCGATCGCGGCATCAGCGGTCAGGTCGGCCGGCAGCTCGCCCCGAACCTTCGCCGCCTCGACAATTTCCCGTAGAAGTTCCGTACCTTTGCGGTGGCAATCTTCGAGGATGATGGCGCTTGCCCGGTCCGCCGCGGCCCGCTCGATCATCACGCGCAGCGCACGCTCGGCCACAGAATCAAGCAACATCCCGCGGAACGCCCGCAATTCCGAGATCAAGTCCGCCCTTAAGTCCCCGGTCGGCGCGGAATGTTCAACTTCGAAGGAACGGGCGAGTACGTCGCGGATCAACATGGCCGACTCGGGCCAATGGCGGTACAGCGTGGTACGCCCCACGCCGCTCCGGGCAGCCACGGCGACATGGGTGACCGCCGCCCATCCGTCCTCGATCAGCAGTTGCTGCGCGGCGGTGAGCGCCGCGGCACGGCTGCGCTCCGCCCGCGGATCGGGGCCCCGGTGCGACACACCAACCGACGCGTCGTCCGTCTTCGCCATGCATCACGCTCCACGCCTGGACTTAACTATGTGGAGCAGTTTGCACCAGACCCCTATGAGGCGCCTACCTCGCGGCCGTTACGTGGGGTTTTTGGGCCTGGTCAAAGCCCATTGCGGCGGGAATTGAACGCTGAGCGCAATCGGAAGGCTGCACAGGGCGAGCACGATACGGGGCGCCTGCGCGGCGAGCGGAATATCCGGAAGCGTCGACCGGGCTGCGGCCTAAGGCCGGGCCACGGCGCTCGCGCCGACATCCGCCCCAGCCCAACACCCGGCCCCGGCCCAGGTCCACACCCGGCCCGGCCCCACCGCGTCGCACCCACGCCCCGCCGCAACCCGATGCGACCCCACGCGCCCCGCGGCCTCCTGCCGCGACCTGCCACACCCCACCGCGCCCTGCTGCACCGGACCGCGTCCCGCTACCCAGCCGCCCGAGGTCGGCACCACGCACCCGAGGTCAGTACGCCGCCCCGGCCACCGGCTGCGCACGCCGCTCGGGGAGCAGTTCGCGCTGTGACTCCGGCGGCACGTCGACCGCGTACGCCCGCAGGAAGCCGTCGACCAGCTCGGTCACGTACTCCCGCTCGAAGCCGCTGTTGGCCACCAGGCGGCGGAAGAACATCGGGCCGAGGAGCAGCCCGATGGCCTCTTCGGTCTCCAGCCGCGCCGGCAGGTCGCCCTGCTCACGGCCGTTCTCGATGATCGCCGTCAGCACCTCGGCGCCCTTGTGCCGGCACTGTTCGAGCACCAAGGCGTACTCCGCGTCGATCGACGCCTGGTCGATGATCACGCGCAGCGCCCGGTCGCCGGTCGGGTTCTCCAGGAGCAGTTGGAAGGCGCGCAATTCGCAAATGAGATCCTCGCGCAGATCGCCGGTGCGCAAGGAGTGGTCGATCTGGAAGAGCTGGGCGAGCAACTGTCGGATGAGCATCGCCGAGTCCGGCCAGTGCCGGTAGAGCGTGGTGCGGCCGACGCCGCTGCGGGCGGCCACGGCGACATGGGTGACCGCCGCCCACCCCTCTTCGATGAGCAATTCCTGAGCCGCTGCGAGCGCTGCGGCCCGGCTCCGTTCCGCACGCGGATCGGGCCCCCGGCCCGTTACGCCGACTGTCATACCGTCTTTGTCCACTGGCCAACACGCTCCCCGTGAGGGCTTCACCGCCGTGGAACATTCCGCACCACAGCCACGCTTAGCCCCCCGAGGATAGCAACGATCGACCATACGATCAGTTCCACGGATCGGACATTCATCGACCGTACGCGTCCGCGCCGCGCCCGTTCCGGCCCGTCCGATGCCGGTATCGACCCATTCCGTGACCGGCTTTGATCACCGTCCGTCAGCACGAACCACCCGTCCGTGGAAACGGAGTCGGCCGCCGCACACCGGCCCACGGAACCCGCGCTGCGCGGCGACCCCGCACGGCGGTCGAGCGCCACGACGGCGGCGGAAACGCGTCCGGCAGCGCGGGCGCCGCACCCGTCGCGGCCCCACGCCGTACCCCCGCGTCCACCCAGCGGACGCCCGCCCGGCCGGCCCGGCCCGCCGACTACCCTCCGGCGCACGGTCACGCGGGAGGGCGGCGGGGATGAGCGGAACGCAGCGCGCGTACGCGCCGGACGACGGCAGCGCCACGACGGACGCCAGCAGCACGGAAGGCCGCAGCGCGGAGGGCAGCAGCGCGGAGGGCAGCAGCGCGGAGGGCGGCGCTCCCGCCGGGGCGGGGCCCGTGCCGGCGGCGGTGGTCGCCGCGCTGGACGGGGTGGGGGTGCGCAAGCTGACCACCGGGCAGGTCATCGTCGACGACGTGCACTGGCGGGTGCGGGCCGGCGAGCACTGGGCGCTGCGCGGCGCGAACGGCGCCGGCAAGACGACCGTGCTGCGGCTGATCGGCGCGGTCAACCACCCCACCAGCGGCTCCGTCGAGGTGCTCGGCCACCGGCTCGGCCGGGTCGACGTACGGGCGCTGCGGGCCCGCCGCGGCCGGGTGTCGGCGGCGCAGCAGGTGCCGCAGGACGCCACCGGGCACACCGTCGTACTGACCGGCGCTTCCGGCACCGTCCAGCCCCTGTGGCGCAGCTACGACGCGGCCACGCGCGAGCGCGCGCACCAGTTGCTGGCCGAGTTGCAGTGCGAGGAGTTGGCGGAGCGGCCGTACGCGGTGTGCTCGGGCGGTCAGCGGGCGCGGCTGCTCATCGCCCGCGCGCTGCTGGCCGATCCGCACGCCGGCCGTGCCGCGGACCGCCCGCAACTGTTGCTGCTCGACGAGCCGTTCAACGCGCTCGACCTGCCGTCCAGGGAAGACCTGATCGACACCCTGCACCAGTTGGCGCGCACCCGCCCCGCGCTGGCGAGCGTGACGGTCACCCACCACCTGGAGGAGTTGCCGCCGAGCACCAGCCATGCGCTGCTGCTGCGCGCGGGTCGGGTGCAGGCGCAGGGCCCGGTGGCCGACGTCCTCACCGACGCCGGGCTGACCGCCTGCTTCGGCCGCCCGATCGAGGTCGGCCGGGACCGGGGCCGCTGGCTGGCCCGCTCGGCGACCGTCCGATAGCCCGCGCCGACGCACCGCGGCACGGGCGCAACCGCACCAGCACCGGCGCCAGCACCGCCGCGCTGCATCAGCACCACCGCGCCGCCGCAACCACATCAGCACCACCACGCTGCCGCACCGGGCACCGGGCACCGGGCACCGGGCACCGGGCACCGGGCACCGGGCACCGGGCACCGGGCACAATCGCATCAGCACAACCGGCCGGTGTAACCGCTCCGGGCGCACCCACTCCGCGCCCCGCGGCTCCCCCGGCCCCACCCGTCGCCTCGGCCTCACGCACCGCGCAGCATGCACACCCGCGGCCAGCGGTCCAGGCCGATCTCGCCCTCGTGCCGCCTGATCTCGCGCAGCCCCGGGGTCAACTCCGCCTCCGGCAGCACCCGGAACCCGCACCGCCCGGCGTAGTACGGGGCGTTCCACGGCACCTCGGCGAAGGTGGTGAGGGTCAGCCCGGGCAGCCCGGCGGCCGTGGCCCGGGCGGCCAGGTGGTCGATGAGCGCGCGCCCGAGGCCGCGGCGTGCCGCGTCCGGGTGGACCGAGAGCTGCTCGATGTGCAGCCGCCCGTCCACCGGCTCGGTCAGCGCGTACGCCACCGGCCGGTCCTGCGCGTCGACGCTCACCCAGCAGCGGTCGGCGCGCTGGTAGTCGGCGAGTTCGTCGAGCGCGGGCGGCTCGTCGTCGGCGATCTGGTCCATGCCGACCTCCCGGAAGCACTCCCCGGCGGCCCGCTCGATGTCCTGGAGCACCGGCAGTTCGTCGCGGCGCGTCAACCTGATCGTCATGCGCCCATTGTGCGCCGCCTAGCGGATCACCGGGAACGCGGTGCGGTAGCCCTGGTCGTGCAGCCAGGGCAGGATCTGCCGCAGCGCCTCCACCGTCTGCGCGCGCTCGCCGCCACCGTCGTGGAACAGGATGGTCGGGCCGCGCCGTAGCTGTTCCTTGATGGTGCGCACGATCTGGTCGGTGCCCGGAAGCTCGAAGTCCTTGGTGTCCACGTTCCAACCCAGCGGGCGCATGCCCTGGGCGGCGGCGATCTTCCGGCTGTCGGGCGTGAAGGCCCCGCCGGGCGCCCGGTAGTACTCCACCTTGGCGCCGCCGGCCGCCGCCTCGATCAGCCGCTGCGCGTCCAGGATCTGCTGCCGCTGGTACGCGACGGGCTTGGTGTCCATGGTGACGTCGTGGTCCATGGTGTGGTCACACAGCCGGTGCCCGGCGGCGACCACCTTCCGCACCAACTCCGGGTGGGCCCGGGCGGCCGGCCCGACCATGCAGAAGACGGCGCGTACGTCATTGGCTTCGAGCACTTCGAGGACGCGCGGCGTCCAGTTCGGGTCGGGACCGTCGTCGATGGTGATGGTGACGGCCTTGCCGCCGCCCTCCGGCGCGTGGGCGATCGTCTCGGGTACGGGCTGGCGCGGCGGCGCCGGGCGACCCTGGGAACTGGTCCCCGGGCCGCTGTTCGGCTCGTCGTCCTTCACCTCGGTGTCCCAGACGTACCCGCCGACGAGGATGCCGGTCAGCGCCACTGCCGAGGCAAGGGCGACCGCAGCGCGCCGCCCGGGTGCGGTCAGTCGTCTCATGAAGTCGTCCCTCTCTCGGTGGCCGCCATCGAAGACGGACACTGCGGAGGGCCGGTTGGCTGGACGCCGATGTGGCGCGCGTCACTATGGGTTTAGTCGGCCGTTCCGGACGGCTGCGGCGTGCTGTAGAACTGCCGGGCCCAGCGCCGGAACGGCATGATCGGGCCGTCCCCCTTGGCGAGCCGCGGGTGTTCCACAAAGCGGCTGTGCGCCCAGATCGCCGCGTCCCGCTGGGTGTCGGCGGCTGCGGCCCGGGCGAACAGCGCCGGCGCGAGCCCGGCCACCACCCGCGCCGCGCGCCGCCGGCCGGGCCCGGTGGGCCGCATCGCCACCGACACCCGCAGGTCGCTGCGGACGTCGTCGAGCGGGGTCACGCAGATGCGGGCGCGCAGGTCGAAGCCGAATTTCATGTCGTCGGCCGCGACGTGGATGACGCCGAGCCCCTCCATGGTGAAGCGCACCGTGGGCAGTGTGGAGTACCGCTTGCCCGACTTCGCTCCGGCCGGCCGGAGCCCGTACCCGATCGAGAGCCGGTGCCCGTCGTAGACCGCGTCCTCCAGGACGGTGAGGGAGAGCCCGTGCAACGGCCCGAAGTGGCCGATGTCGACGAAGTTCTCCAGCACGTCCTGTGGGTGGGCGGTGAGCGTTCGCGGCGTGCAGTGCGGCTTCGGGTAGTCGGGCCCGAACAGCGGCTCCACCTCCCACTGCGGCGGCTTCCCCTGCGCGTGGTGCCAGACGAAGACCAGGTCGTCCAGTTCCCTGAAGTCCACCGCGGTCAGCCTGGCCTTGGGCGGCGGGGTGCCGTAGCCGGTCTGGACGCAGGTCCCGTCCGGGCCGAACTGGAAGTGGTGGAAGGGGCAGACGAGCCGGTCGCCGCGCACCGTCCCGCCGTGGCCGAGGTGCGCCCCCAGGTGCGGGCAGAACGGGCGCACCACCTGCAACTCTCCGCTGGTGGTGCGGTAGATGACCAGGTCCTGCCCCTTCAACTGCCGGGTGACCACCTTGCCGGGCCGCACCTCACCGCTGGTGGCCACCACGAACCAGCCGTCGGGCTGGGCCCGCACGGGCGGATCGTGGGCGGGGTCGGCCGGTGGGGTGGGGGTGGTGGCTGGGGCGGGGTTGGTTGCTTGGGTTGGATCGGTGGCCCGGGTGGAGTTGAGGGCTGGGGCGGGGTTGGCTCCCTGGGTGGGGTTGGTCGCCCGGACGGGGCCGGCTGCCTGGGTGGAATGGGTGGACGGGGCGGAGTCGGCCGCCTGGGGTGGCTCGGTTGCCCGGGTGGGGTTGGCCGCCTGGGTCGTGTGCGGCGCGGCCGGCTCGCGCCGGTTCCCTGCGCTCATGGGTTGCCCCCTTCGCTACGTGCCGGGCCCGGCCCGGCGACTGGTCGTGCTGTGTCTGTCGTGCCGCGCTGTGTCGTGTCGTGTCGTACGGGGGTGGCTGGCTGGTTGCGGGTCTACGAGGAGGCGGGGCCCGGCCGCGACGGGGGGGGCCGCGGGGGGTGGGCCCCCGCGGGGGGCCGGGGGCCGGTGTGTTATACACAAATCCGCGCCCCCCACACGGGCCGCGGAGGGGG
>NZ_JBEHZD010000176.1:0-13548 GCF_040240285.1 Streptomyces sp. HSW2009
CCCCCCCCCCCCCCCCCCCCCCCCCCCCCCCCCCCCCGGGGCCCCCCCCCCCCCCCCCCCGCCCCCCCCCCCCCCCCCCCGGGGGCCGGGGGCCCCCATGCCCGAGGCGGCGGCCCCGCGCACGGCGGGGGCCAGACACCTCGCCGCCCGCGGCCCCCACCCCTCACCCCGCAGCCACTCCCCGCGCCACATCCGGCTCGGAAACCCCAGCCCCCACCACGCCCTGCTCCACCACGCCCTGCTCCACCACCACAGCCTCACCCGAGCCCACAGCCATCCCATCCGCAGCAGCGACCTCACTCACAGCCACCTCACTCACGGCGGCCACAGCAGCGACCCCACCCACAGTGGCCATCCCACTCACAGCGGCCACCCCACCTCCAGCAGCCACCTCATCCACCGCCACCCCACTCCCGACAGCTACTCCATCCCCAACAACCGCCCCATCCGCAGCAGTCGTCACGACCTCCTCCGTAGGCAGCCCCCGCATCAGCAACCAGTAGCCGAGGGCGGCCAGTGTGCCGACCGCTGCGCAGCCGGCCCAGAGCCAGCCGGCGCCGAAGCGGTCGATGACCTGGCCCGCGAGGAGGGGGGCGGCGAGTGCGGCCACCGCCCACGACATGGTGTACATGCCCTGGTAGCGGCCCCGGCCGTGGACCGGTGAGAGGCGGACGACCAGGCTCATCTGGGTGGGCGAGTTGACGATCTCGGCCAGTGTCCACACGCACACGGTCAGCGCGTACACGCCGAGCGAGCCGGCGAACGCGGTGAGCCCGAAGCCGTATCCGGCGAGCAGCGCCGAGATGATCAACAGCCGCTGTGGATCGCGGTGTTCGATGTAGCGGGTCACCGGGATCTGGAGCGCCACGATCAGGATGCCGTTGACGGCGATGGCCACCCCGAAGTCCGCACTGGTGAACCCGTCGGAGCCCATCGCCACCGGCAGTGCCACGTAACCCTGTTGGAAGATCAGCGAGATGAGGAAGGAGAGGCCGACCACGCTCATGAAGCGGCCGTCGCGGACGACGGCGCCGAGCCCGACCGCGGGTTCGGCCGCGCCGGCCGCGTCCTTCGGCCCCTGCGCCGGACGCGACTCGGGCAGCTTGATGAAGACCAGTACGGCGCAGACCAGCGTCATGACCGCCTCGCCGACGAAACCGGCCCGATAGCTGTACTCGGCGATGAAGCCCGCGCCCATCGAGGAAAACGCGAACCCCAGGTTGATCGCCCAGTAGTTGAGCGCGAACGCCCGCACCCGGTCCTCGGGCCGCACGATGTCCGCCATCATCGCCTGCACCGCGGGTCGGGACGCGTTGCTGGCCATGCCGACGACGAAGGCCACCGCGGCGATCGCCACCGGATGCGTCATGAAGCCGAGCACGGCCACCGACAGCGCGGTGGACACCTGGGCGATCAGCATCGTGGGCCGCCGCCCCAACCGGTCGGTCATCACCCCCGCCCCCAGCGAGGACACCACGCCGCCGAGCCCGTGCAGCGCCGCGACCAGACCGGCGTACGTGGCCGAATAGCCGCGCTCCAACGTGAGGTAAAGCGCCATAAAAGTAGCGACGAACCCGCCAAGGCGATTGACCAGCGTGCTGGTCCACAGCCACCAGAACTCCCGGGGCAACCCGGACACGCTCTCGCGCACGGCCCGCCTCATAGAAGCAGTGGGCATGACAACTCCAGGGTGAGCAGCAGAGGGGATGTAAGTGGCGCCAACGGTGTTCGTAACTTACGTCCGTGGGGCTCGCGGCTGCTAGTCATTTAGCGGAAACCGTCAACTGTTGCGCTGGTCACGCGCGTGCCCGCCGCGTTTCCGAACGGTCGCACAGGGCTACGAGGGGGGCCGGCGAGTGCCTGCGAGGGCGCGCCCGCCGCCCCGCGCGTACGGACCCACGCGCACCGCGCGGCCCGGCGCGGACCCACCCCCGCCCCCCCCGCGGGGCCGGCGCCGCGCCGGGCGGCCCGCCGGCGGGCCGCCGAAGCCCGTCCATTACGCTCGGGGGCATGGCCGACGCACCGTACAAGCTGATCCTGCTCCGCCACGGCGAGAGCGAGTGGAACGCGAAGAACCTGTTCACCGGCTGGGTGGACGTCAACCTGACCGACAAGGGCGAGAAGGAGGCGGTCCGCGGCGGTGAGCTGCTGAGCGCCGCCGGCCTGCTGCCCGACGTGGTCCACACCTCGCTCCAGAAGCGCGCGATCCGCACCGCGCAGCTCGCCCTTGAGGCCGCCGACCGGCACTGGATTCCGGTGCACCGCTCCTGGCGTCTGAACGAGCGGCACTACGGCGCGCTCCAGGGCAAGGACAAGGCGCAGACCCTGGCCGAGTTCGGCGAGGAGCAGTTCATGCTGTGGCGCCGCTCGTACGACACGCCGCCGCCGGCGCTGGCGGACGGCACGGAGTTCTCGCAGAGCGACGACGCGCGCTACGCCGGCATCCCCAGCGAGGCCCGCCCGCGCACCGAGTGCCTCAAGGACGTCGTCGCCCGCATGCTGCCGTACTGGTACGACGGCATCGTCCCCGACCTGCTCGCCGGCCACACGGTCCTGGTCGCCGCCCACGGCAACAGCCTGCGCGCCCTGGTCAAGCACCTGGACGGCGTCAGCGACGCGGACATCGCCGGCCTGAACATCCCCACCGGCATCCCCCTCTCCTACGAGCTGGACGCCAACTTCCGCCCCACCAACCCCGGCGGCACCTACCTCGACCCGGAGGCCGCGAAGTCGGCGATCGAGGCGGTCAAGAACCAGGGCAAGAAGTAACCCTGGCGGGACTTCCTCCACAGCCCTCCACCTGCGGTCCGCTGCGGGTGGAGGGCTGTGAAGGTACGGGCAGCCGGGCCAGAGGCCCCCACGCACGTCGAAGCCCCGACCGGAGGGCCGAGTAACCCGTACGTCTGACTCGGGTGACCCGCCTGCCGGTCGGGGCTTCTCCGCGCGGGGCGTCGTACCTCCCAGGTGGCCCCGCGCTGGCTGCGGGCGAGTGCCGGTGGGGTCGCCGGGCGCGGCTGGCTAGCCGCAGCCGCCGGAGCAACTGCACGGGCCGCCGGACTGGCAGCCGCACGAGCAGCCGGAGCCGCATCCGCAGTTGCCGAGCAGCGGGCGGGGCGGGGTCGGGGTGGTGGGCTGCTCCGCTGGCGTCGAGGTCGGCGTCTCTGGCATGGCATTCCTCCTAGCAGGCGTACCGCAGAGCCTCCAGTGAAACGTCCCGACCCGGGGGCGTGGAACGGCGCGTAAGCGGCGCATAGGCGCATCGCCGCCCCTACCACCCCTACGCCAGCAAACCCCGCACGCCAGCCGGTACGCCCCGAATGCCGCGGCCAGGACACTTGTGGGGCGGTCCGGGCCTGTCACGCCCCCCCGAGCGGCCGGGGATCGTACGCCCGCGGGCCCGCGTCCGGGCCGCACGTCGACCGGGCCTGCCCCCGGGACCGCACGCCGACCAGCCCCACGCACCTCGGGGTCGTACGCCGACCAACCCCGCGCACCCTGGGCCGTACGCCGACCAACCCACACGCCCTGAGCCCCACGCACACCCTGGCCCCCCCCACACACACCCAGCACCCCGACACACCCCGGCCCCAACGCGACCGGGCCCGTACCCAGCCGGCGAGGCGGCTGGGTACGGGCCCGGAGGCGGAGCGCAGCGAGGGGTGCCGGTCGGGCCAGTGGCCTGGGCCGGGCGGCTGTGGGGGGTGGCTACTCGCCGCCCACCGGGGTGCCGGGCGTGATCTCGTCCGCGTGCTCGCCGGTGACCAGGTAGACCACCCGCTTGGCCACGGAGACCGCGTGGTCGGCGAAGCGCTCGTAGTAGCGGCCGAGGAGCGTCACGTCCACGGCCGTCTCGATGCCGTGCTTCCAGCGGTCGTCGATCAGGTGCTGGAAGAGCGTGCGGTGCAGCATGTCGATGGCGTCGTCGTCCTGCTCCAGTTGGAGGGCGAGGTCGACGTCCTTGGTGATGATGACCTCGGCGGCCTTGGCCATCAGGCGCTGGGCGAGCTGGCCCATCTCCAGGATGGTGGCGGCCAGGTCGCGCGGGACGGGGGACTCGGGGAAGCGCAGCCGGGCCAGCTTCGCGACGTGCTGGGCCAGGTCGCCGGAGCGCTCCAGGTCGGCGCTCATCCGCAGGCTGGTGACCACGATCCGCAGATCCGTGGCGACCGGCTGCTGACGGGCGAGCAGGGCTATCGCACGAGCTTCGAGGTCGTGCTGAAGGTTGTCGATCTTCTCGTCGGCGGCGATGACGCTCTCCGCGAGCTTCAGGTCCGCGTCAAGCATCGCCGTCGTTGCCCTACCGATGGCGGAGCCGACGAGCCGGGCCATCTCGACCAGACTCTCGCTGATCGAATCGAGCTCCTCGTGGTACGCGTCCCGCATCACTGACCTTCTCTCGCTGGGGGTCCCGTAGGGCTGTCAGCCCCACGATTCCACGGTGTGGCCGAAACGAGTCCGAATCCGACCTCCGGGGTAAACCCGGACCGACGTAACAGTGAACTCTCGGCAACTCCCATGGTCTAGGCGGTGTCAACCCCTCTGACCTGGGGCCTCGCTAGTGAAGCGATCACGTCCTGACAGTGAACTCTCGGCAACGTCTCACCGGGTCGACCCCCATTCGGCTGTGGGGCAGGTCGAACGGGCGCCTAACCTGGTGACATGAACGTGGACGCGGCAATCGCCGCAGTGGCAGCGATCGCCGGGTTGTGCACCGGCGTCATCGCCATGCTGGCGTTCCGCTGGAGTGAGCGCGACCAGGCCAAGCCCACGCGCTCCTCGCTCCACACCGAAGCCGCGCTGCCGCCCGGTGTCGACACCGTGCTCTCCGTGCTGCGCTCCTCCGCCGTCGTGCTCGACGAGGAGGACGCCGTGGTCAAGGCGAGCTCGGCGGCGTACGCGCTCGGTCTGGTGCGCGGCGGGAAGCTCGCGGTCGAGCCGATGCTGCACATGGCCCGCGACACCCGCCGCGACGGCGAGATACGCCAGGTGGAACTGGACCTGCCGCGCCGCGGCACCGGCCGGGGCGAGGCCCTGGCCGTCTCGGCGCGGGTCGCCCCGCTCGGCTCCCGCCTCGTACTCCTGCTGGTCGAGGACCTCACCGAGGCCCGCCGCATCGAGGCCGTGCGCCGCGACTTCGTCGCCAACGTCAGCCATGAACTCAAGACCCCGGTCGGTGCCCTCTCGCTGCTCTCCGAGGCCGTGATGGACGCCTCGGACGACCCGGAGGCCGTCACCCGCTTCGCCGGCCGGATGCAGATCGAGGCCACCCGCCTCACCAGCCTGGTCCAGGAGCTGATCGACCTCTCCCGGGTGCAGAACGACGACCCGCTGGAGGACGCCGAGCCGGTCCGCGTGGACGAGCTCGTCGCCGAGGCCATCGACCGCTGCCGCCACCAGGCCGGCACCAAGCAGATCACGATGGCCGCGGGCGGCACCGCGGAGCTGCACGTATGGGGAAATCGCGGCCAGCTTGCCGCGGCCCTTGGCAACCTGGTGGAAAACGCGGTGAACTACAGCCCGGCGCGTACCCGCGTCGGCATCGCCGCCCGGCGGATCGCCGCACCCGGTGGCGACCTCATCGAGGTGTCCGTCACCGACCAGGGCATCGGCATCTCCGAGAAGGACCGCGAGCGCATCTTCGAGCGGTTCTACCGCGTCGACCCGGCGCGCTCGCGCGCCACCGGCGGGACCGGCCTCGGCCTCGCCATCGTCAAGCACGTGGCCGCCTCGCACGGCGGGGAGGTTACGGTGTGGAGCGCTGAGGGACAGGGCTCCACCTTCACCCTGCGGCTCCCGGAAGCCGGTGGCGTACGCGACCGGGCCGAGGCCGCTGCCGCCTCCGGGCGGCGCAAGGGCGGCAACTCGCTCATCGAGCCGGACGACCTCGACGACGAGGACCCCGGCCGTACCTACGACGAGACCCTCACCAATGAACCCCCTCCCGTCGCCCACCACCCGTAACTGGAAGGCGCTTCGCGCCCCTGAGTTCGCCCCGGAGGTCCTTCCGTGACCCGAGTGCTCGTTGTCGAGGACGAGGAATCGTTCAGCGACGCATTGTCGTACATGCTCCGCAAGGAGGGTTTTGAGGTCGCCATCGCGACAACGGGCCCCGAAGGGTTGGACGAGTTCGAGCGGAACGGCGCCGACCTGGTGCTGCTCGACCTCATGCTGCCCGGGCTGCCCGGCACGGAGGTCTGCCGCCAACTGCGCGGGCGCTCCAACGTCCCGGTCATCATGGTGACCGCCAAGGACAGCGAGATCGACAAGGTCGTCGGCCTGGAAATAGGAGCCGACGACTACGTCACCAAGCCGTTCTCCTCGCGCGAGCTGGTGGCCCGCATCCGCGCGGTGCTGCGCCGCCGCGGCGAGCCGGAGGAGGTCACGCCGGCCGCGCTGGAGGCGGGCCCGGTGCGGATGGACGTCGACCGGCACGTGGTCACCGTCTCCGGCGGCAAGGTCGACCTGCCGCTGAAGGAGTTCGACCTGCTGGAGATGCTGCTGCGCAACGCGGGCCGGGTACTGACCCGCATGCAGCTCATCGACCGCGTCTGGGGCGCCGACTACGTGGGCGACACCAAGACCCTGGATGTGCACGTCAAGCGGCTGCGCGCGAAGATCGAGCCCGACCCGGGAGCCCCGCGCTACCTGGTCACGGTCCGCGGCCTCGGCTACAAGTTCGAGCCGTAAAGACCCCAGGGGCGGCGCCGCGAACGCCCGCCCCCACCACGCCGCGAGGGCGGCCCCACCCCAGGGGCCGCCCTCGCGGCGTCTCCGATCACATTCGGGGCTGTTGGTCGGCTTCGGCCTGTCCCCGGTCACGCGCAGGGGCGCAGGTGGGCTCCGGACTGGCCCCGAACACACCCAGGGCTGTGGATGGGGCTCTGGCGGCCCCCTTGCACCACGCCGAGCCCGCAGGGCGCGGTACGCGCCGTACGCGCGACCAGCGCCGCGTACGTGCCGTCAGCGACCAGCGCCCCACCGGGCCGGAACCCCGCACCGCCGCCGCCCCGCCCCGCCCGCCAACCCGCCCCCCGGCCGGCGGGCCGCCGGGGGGCGGGGGGGCGGGCGCGGCGGGGCGGGGCTGGGGCAGGCGCGGCTCAGTGGCCGGCCGGGCTCTCGTTGCCCTGGGCGCCTTCGCCGCTCTCGGCGGTGCCGTTCTCGCCGCCGGGAGTCTGGCCCGCGGGGCTCTCCTCGCCGTCGGGCGTGCCCGAGGCGTTGCCGCTCGCGGTGTCGGCGGGCTCGTCCGACGCCTTGCCGGACTCGGAGTCCGACGGCTTGCCGGTCTCCTTGGACTTGTCCTTCGCCGTCTCCGACGGCTTCACGCTCGGGCTGGCCGCGGGGCTCGGGCCCCACTTGGCGTAGTCGCCCTTGGCCGGGACCACGAAGGCGCGCAGCGTGACGTCGCCCGTCTTGCTGAAGTCGAAGACGACCTTCTGGGCGTCGCCGGCCTTGGCCGCCTCGTGACCGCCGACGATCTCCGCCGACGCGTTGCCCTTGCCGCCGAGGATCAGCGAACCGCCCTTGGGCACGACCAGCGGCCCGGAGCCCTTCGCGGGGGCCAGCTTGACCTCGGTGTCCTTGCCGCCGAGCCGGATGCTGGTGAGGACCTCGTCGGAGGTGCCGTTGTTGAAGATCTTGGCGGTGAGGGCCGCGGGACCCTCGTCGTCCAGCTCCGGCTGGGTGATCACCGTCGCGTTCTGGACCTTGAGGTCGCCGACGGTCTTCGCGGCGTGGTCCGGGGTGATCTCCATCGTCTGCGAGTCGTTCCCGGCCGCGCAGGCGGAGAGCGGGGCGATCGAGAGCACGAGGGCGGTGGCGGCGAGGGCGCCGCGTCGAAGGCTGCTGCTCACGGCGGCGGCATCTCCTAGGACGAGCTTCGGCGGCCGAACGGTGGGCCCGGTCGCGAGGGGCGGAGGGGCGGCGGTGGGCTGCCCGCACTAAGGATCTTTCAGCGCGCTTAGGTTACCGACCCGTCGTCGAGAGCACGCACCCGACCCGCCTCGGACGCCCCGCAGACGCCCGTACCGCCACCCGGCGCGCCCCCGCCGCCCGCCCCGGCCGCCGCTCACCGTGCGTACCCCCGTGGCCCGCCCACCCGTCCGGTGGACACGCCCGTGAACAGTCGCTGAACAAGTACCGCGGGGCCCGCCGGCAATCGTCTCCGGTTGACCTCTGCGCCGAATATCAGCCGGCCCCGCGCGGGCGAATATCGAGAGGGAATGCACGTCATCGGTGACGGCTTCGTGAATTGATCACGAAGATGATCGACGCTGGCCTGATCAATTCGCGGAAACGGCGTGGAGTGACCGAGGTCCGCCCGAACGGAGGACCGGAACTCGCACGTCCGGACCCCGGCAAAACGGGACGTACGACCTGTCGCGGGAGGATGTTGAGCGATGTAACGTACGCGTTTCACCCCGCCCGAACAACGGCCCCCACCTGCGAATTCCCGCTTCCGGAGGTCGCTCGAAGCACGTTCCGAGTGCTGTTGTCAAGCCCTGAGATATGCCCTGACCTGCGAAAACGCCATTCAGAACGGGGCGTTCCCGTGTTACTCTGGATAGCCACGGAAGGGGTACCTGTCACATGACGTTCAAGGTTGGCGACACCGTGGTCTATCCCCATCACGGGGCCGCGCTGATCGAGGCCATCGAAACTCGCCAGATCAAAGGCGTGGACAAGACCTACTTGGTGCTGAAGGTCGCTCAAGGCGACTTGACAGTTCGTGTGCCAGCGGACAATGCGGAGTTCGTCGGCGTACGCGATGTAGTCGGCCAGGACGGGCTGGACCGGGTCTTCGAGGTGCTGCGTGCGCCGTATGCGGAGGAGCCCACCAACTGGTCCCGCCGCTACAAGGCGAACCTGGAAAAGCTCGCGTCCGGTGACGTGATCAAGGTGGCGGAGGTCGTCCGCGACCTGTGGCGCCGTGAGCGTGAGCGTGGTCTTTCCGCTGGTGAGAAGCGCATGCTCGCCAAGGCGCGGCAGATCCTGGTGAGCGAGCTCGCCCTCGCGGAGAACACCAACGAAGACAAGGCCGAGGCCCTGCTCGACGAGGTCCTCGCATCCTGAGCATCGCTAGCGACCCCCTGGCTTTCGCTGTGGGGTCGTCGTCGGTGTCTCGGACGTTCTGAGGGACGTACGCATGCCGCAGCGCCCGAGTGGCGGTCCGCGTCCCCATGATGCGTCCCTGTCGCCGGGCGCTGCGGCATCTGCGGCCCGCGAGCCGCAGATCGGCGGCGGCGTCATCCTTTGACCGCACGTGGGCCCGTACGGCCGGTGCGGTGCGTAAACGACCGACATGCCGATGCCCGCTGTCCGGCCGTGACCACCCGCCGTGCGTCGGACGCCCGGCGCATCCACGGGCGGACATCCACGGGCAGCCGGCGCGCGTGCCCATCGCGCCGTCGACTCGTTGTGTCCGGTGGAAAGGTCCTTCAGGGGCGGGCTGTGCGGTGCACGCGGCGGTCCACGAGGCGCAGCGAGACGGGCGTGGCGTCCGGGGTGTGAAGCCCGGGCGTCGGCACGGTGTCCACCAGCCGCCCGCAAGGCGGTCGGTGCGGCGAGCATGCGGATGCGCCGCGACCTCTCGGGCCCGCGGCCCGGGTGGTCGACGGCGGTGGTGGGGCGAGAGGGCGGGCAACTGGCAAGTTCTTGCGCTTCGCTTCGACGCACGCCGTGCGGTTACATCACGTGTGCGGCGATTGGTGTGCCGGGCTCGGGCACTGGCTCGACCAGTCGTCACGGAAGGGGCTGATCGGGCCGCTGCGCCCGGCACGCTCTGGCCATACCCAACTCGGCCGAGGAAGCAAACCTGAACGCCATCGCAATGTCCGCATCAGATCGTCCCGAACCTACCGACGGGCCGCGGGTGCGCACCGCAGCCGTCATTCCCGCAGCCGGCCGTGGGGTCAGGCTCGGCCCCGGTGCGCCCAAGGCGCTGCGCACCATCAACGGCACCCCCATGCTCGTCCACGCCGTCCGCGCGATGGCCGCCTCCCGTGCCGTCTCCCTCGTGATCGTGGTCGCCCCGTCGGACGGCGCCGCCGAGGTCCGCAGGTTGCTCGACGCGCACCCGCTGGCCGGCTCGGTCGCGGAGAAGACCGACGTGGTGGTCGTCCCCGGCGGCGAGACCCGGCAGGAGTCCGTACGGCTCGGCCTCGCCGCGCTGCCGGAGGACGTCACCGTCGTGCTGGTGCACGACGCGGCGCGTCCGCTCGTACCGGTGGACGTGGTGGACACGGTCGCCGCCGCCGTGCGCGGTGGTGCGCCGGCCGTGGTGCCCGCGCTGCCGCTGGCGGACACCGTCAAGCAGGTCGAGCCGCGGGGGGCGGGCGAGCCGGAGCCGGTCGTCGGCACCCCGGAGCGGGCGCGGCTGCGTGCCGTGCAGACCCCGCAGGGCTTCGACCGGGCGACGCTCGTCGAGGCGCACGAGCGCGTCCTCCTCGAAGGCGAGGGCGCCACCGACGACGCCGGCATGGTCGAGCGGATCGGCCGGGACGTCGTCGTGGTGCCGGGCCACGAGGAGGCGTTCAAGGTGACGCGGCCCCTGGACCTGGTCCTGGCCGAGGCGGTCCTCGCGCGCAGGAGGGCCAACGATGGCTTCTGAGCCGACGGAACAGACCGCCGGGGCGGTGGCGCAGCAGCCGTCCGGCCCCGCGTCCGACCAGCCGTCGGCCGCGCCGCCGGCGGCGCCCGCCGTACCGCCCGCCGTGGTGCTGCCGCAGGTCGGCATCGGCACCGACATCCACGGCTTCGAAGAGGGCCGCGAACTGTGGTGCGCGGGGCTGCGCTGGGAGGGCGAGGGGCCCGGGCTCGCCGGCCACTCCGACGCCGACGTCGTCGCGCACGCCGCCTGCAACGCGCTCTTCTCCGCGGCCGGCCTCGGCGATCTCGGGGCGCACTTCGGTACGGGCCGCCCCGAGTACTCCGGTGCCAGCGGCGTGACCCTGTTGGCCGAGGCGGCCCGGATCGTCCGCGCGGCCGGCTTCACCATCGGCAACGTGGCCGTCCAGGTGGTCGGCCCGCGCCCGAAGATCGGCAAGCGGCGGGAGGAGGCCCAGCAGGTGCTCTCCGCCGCGGCCGGCGCTCCGGTCTCGGTCTCCGGGGCCACCACCGACGGCCTCGGCTTCCCCGGCCGCGGCGAGGGCCTGGCCGCCATCGCCACCGCACTGGTCGTCCGTATCTGAACTGCTCGTCCGCATCCGGGCCGGTCGTTCGCCCCCGAGTGGAGGACGGTCGGCCGGGTGGCTCCGCCGGTGGCCCGGGCGGGGCGTCCCGGACGTCTTCGTGATCTTCGGGGCACGGCGTCCCGCTGCTCCGTACGATGCACGTGTGGCGGGGGAATGCACGGCGGCGCGGGGCTGTTGGGTATCCATCGAGGACGTGTGCCCCCGTGACCCATGACGATGATCGTGACGGAAGGACCAACCGTGTCAGCTTTACTCTCCGATGAGCTCAAGCACCTCCTCGACGGCCCGGTCTTCGTGACCCTGGCGACGATCCAGCCCGACGGGAGCCCGCAGCTCTCGGTCGTCTGGGTGAAGCGGGACGGCGACGACCTGTTGATCTCCACCACCGTCGGCCGGCGCAAGGAGAAGAACATCGCCGCCGACCCGCGGGTGACCGTCCTGGTCAACCCCGCCGACGCGCCGTACACCTACGCCGAGGTGCGGGGCACCGCCTCCGTCAGCACCGAGGGCGGTGCGGAGCTGATCGACGAGTTGTCGCTGAAGTACACCGGCAAGACCTACGCCGACTTCAACCCGCGGATCGCCGAGGACGCCGAGCGCGTCGTGGTCCGGGTGACGCCGCGGAAGGTCGTCGGCAGCCTCTGAGTCGGCGGCTGCCGGTTTAGGCCACTGCCGTCCGCGCCGCCCGCCCACCGCTGCGACCTGCTGCGCAGTGTCGCCCGGCGGTCGTCAAGTGTCACGCTTCGGTGTCCCTGCGGCCCTTGGGGTCGCGGGGCACTGCCCTGTTCCGACTACCCTTGGAGCGTGACCATTCGCCTGTACGACACCAGCGCCCGGCAGACACGTGACTTCACCCCGCTCACTCCGGGCTGTGTCTCGATCTACCTCTGTGGCGCGACCGTGCAGGCCGCACCGCACATCGGGCACATCAGGTCGGGCCTCAACTTCGACATCATGCGCCGCTGGTTCAGCTACCGCGGCTATGCCGTGACGTTCATCCGCAACGTCACCGACATCGACGACAAGATCCTGGTCAAGGCCGCCGAGTCCGGCGAGCCCTGGTGGTCGATCGGCTACCGCAACGAGCGTGCGTTCAATGACGCGTACGAGACGCTCGGCTGCCTGCCGCCCACCTACGAACCGCGCGCGACCGGGCACGTCCCGGAAATGATCGAGATGATGAGCGGTCTGATCGAGCGTGGTCACGCCTATGCCGTGGACGGCAACGTCTACTTCGACGTGCGCTCCTTCCCGGAGTATCTGCGCCTGTCCAACCAGGAGTTGGACAACCTGCCGAACGCCGGCGACGCGGGCGCCGGCAAGCGCGACGGCCGCGACTTCGCCATGTGGAAGGCGGCCAAGCCGGGCGAGCCGAGCTGGGCCACCCCCTGGGGTCGCGGCCGGCCGGGCTGGCACCTGGAGTGCTCCGCGATGGCCCACAAGTACCTGGGCACCAGCTTCGACATCCACGGCGGCGGCCTCGACCTGATCTTCCCGCACCACGAGAACGAGATCGCCCAGGCCAAGGCGTACGGCGACGACTTCGCCACGTACTGGGCGCACAACGCGTGGGTCACCATGAGCGGCGAGAAGATGAGCAAGTCGCTCGGCAACTCGGTGCTCGTCTCCGAGATGGTCAAGCGCTGGCGCCCGATCGTGCTCCGCTACTACCTGGGCACCCCGCACTACCGGTCGATGATCGAGTACAGCGAGGAGGCGTTGCGCGAGGCGGAGTCCGCGTTCGCGCGGATCGAGGGCTTCGTCCAGCGCGTGGTGGAGAAGGCCGGCACGGTCGAGCCCGCCGCCGAGGTGCCGCTGTCCTTCGCCGAGGCGATGGACGACGACCTCGGCGTCCCGCAGGCGCTGGCGATCATCCACACCACCGTGCGGCAGGGGAACTCCGCGCTGACCGCCGACGACAAGGAGACCGCGGTCGCCCGGCTCGCCGAGGTGCGGGCCATGCTCGGGGTGCTCGGCCTCGACCCGCTGGACGAGCACTGGGCGGGCGACAGCGACCGCGGGGACGACCTGCACGGCGTGGTCGACTCGCTGGTCCGCCTCGTACTGGAGCAGCGCCAGGCCGCCCGCTCCCGCAAGGACTACGGCACCGCGGACGCCATCCGGGACCAGCTCCAGCAGTCCGGCCTGGTGATCGAGGACACGCCTTCGGGCCCCCGCTGGGAGCTCGGCCCCCGCTGAGCTGCGGAAAGCGAGCGGGGCAGCCGGGCCGGGAACGGCTCGGTGGGGGGGGCCCCCCGGGCGGGGGGGGCCCCGGTTTTTGCAAGGCACGTGTGGGGGGGCGGGGCGGGGGGGCGCGCGCCCCGGCGGGCGGCCCCCGCCCGCAAAAGAACGGGGGGCC
>NZ_JBEHZD010000177.1:0-13524 GCF_040240285.1 Streptomyces sp. HSW2009
GCGCGCCCGCGGGCCGCCGGGGCGGCCCCGTTCGGGGCGCCGCGCTGCCCGGCGTGCCGTCGGGGCACCCGGATCAGCCCCTCCTGGATCACCGAGACCGCCAACTGGCCGTCCGCCGTGTAGATCCGGCCCTGGCCGAGCCCGCGGCTCCCCGAGGCGGACGGGCTCTCCTGGTCGTACAGCAGCCACTCGTCCGCCCGGAACGGCCGGTGGAACCACATCGCATGGTCCAGGCTGGCACCCACCACGTCCCCGGCGACCCAGCCGCCGCGGCCGTGGGCGAGCAGGATCGAGTCGAGCAGGGTCATGTCGGAGACGTAGGTGACCAGGCAGACGTGGAGCAGCGGGTCGTCGTGCGCGCCGTCCAGTTTGCCGTTGGTACGGAACCAAACCTGGGAGCGCGCCTCGCGCGGCTGGCCCGCGGTGACGAACGGCGGATCGGCCACGTACCGCAGGTCAACCGCGGCCCGGGCCCGTACGAGGCGCGGGATGACGGTGGGGTCGGGGAACCGGTCCGCGTGCCGGTGCAGCATCTCCTCGGTGGTCGGCAGCGTCGACGGATCGGGCGCCGCCGGCATCTGCGCCTGGTGTTCGAGCCCGGCCTCCACCCGCTGGAAGGAGGCCGAGAGGTGGAAGATCGGCAGCCCGTGCTGAACGGCGACCACCCGGCGGGTGGTGAAGGACAGCCCGTCGCGGATGCGGTCCACGGTGTAGACGATGGGTGCGCCGGGGTCGCCGGGGCGCAGGAAGTACGCGTGCAGGGAGTGCGGGGGGCGATCGGCGGACACGGTGCGCCCCGCGGCGATCAACGCCTGGGCCGCCACCTGTCCGCCGAACACCCGCGGCACCAGTGAAGGACGGCTGACACCTCGGAAGATGTCCTCGTCGATCCGCTCCAGATCGAGCAGGTCGAGCAGGTCAGTAAGGGGTTCGCGCATGGTGGTCGCTCACGCTCGGTCGGTGCGCCCGCGGCTACAGGCCCATGGACTTGGCGATGATCGTGCGCATGACCTCGCTGGTGCCGCCGTAGATCCGGTTGACCCGGTTGTCGCCGTACAGGCGCGCGATCGGGTACTCCATCATGTAGCCGTAGCCGCCGTGCAGTTGGAGGCACTTGTCGATGACGACCGCGGCCCGCTCGGACGCGAAGAGCTTGGCGGACGCCGCGTCCGCCGGGCTCAACTCGCCGGCGTCGTGCGCCTCAAGCGCCCGGTCCACCACGGCCTCCAGCGCGTCCACGTCCGACTTGCAGTCGGCGAGCACGAACTTGGTGTTCTGGAAGGACGCCACCGACTTCCCGAAGACCTCGCGCTCCTGCACGTACTGCTTGGCGAACTCGACCGCGGCTGCGGCCTGGGCGTACGCGCCGACCGCGATGCCGAGCCGTTCCTGCGGCAGGTTCTGCCCGAGGTACGCGAACGCCTCGCCCTCCGCGCCGAGCCGGTCGCCGACGGGCACCTTGACGTCGTTGAAGGCGAGTTCGGCGGTGTCGGAGGTCCGCAGGCCCAGCTTGTCGAGCTTGCGGCCGACCGTGTAGCCCTCGGACGAGGTGTCCACGGCGAGCAGCGTGATGCCCGCGCGGCGGTCCTCGGCGCTGAGCGGGGCGGTGCGCGCACAGACGATGACCCGGTCGGCGAGCACCCCGCCGGTGATGAACGTCTTGGCGCCGTTGAGCAGGTAGTACGTGCCGTCGTCGGACAGCTTGGCGGTGGTCCGCATGCCCGCCAGGTCGGAGCCGGTACCGGGCTCGGTCATCGCGATGGCCATCATCATGTCGCCGGTGATGAACGGCGGCAGCCAGCGCCGCTTCTGCTCATCGGTGGCGTACGCGAGCAGGTACGGCAGACAGAGCGCGGTGTGCACGCTGGAGCTGCCGAAGCTCACTCCGGCGCGGGCGCACTCCTCGGTGATGATCGCGTGGAACTTGAAGCTGGTCTCCCCCGCGCCGCCGTACTCCTCGGGCACCTCGATGCCGAAGACGCCCAGCTCACCCAGCTTCTTGTAGAAGTCGCGCGGCGCCTGGCCGGCCTCAAGCCACTGGTCGTAGACCGGCGCGACCTCGGCCGCGATGAAGTCGCGGATCGTCTGCCGAAACGCCTCGTGGTCCTCGTTGAACACCGTACGGCGCACGCTGTCTCCTCCTAGAGCGGCCTCGATCGCGAGCCCGGGAGTTTGACTAAGCGCTCGCTCAGTAAAGTTACCTGCGGGTTGATACCACTGTCCAGAGAGGCGCGACGCCGAGCGGCGCCCGGGTCAGAGCGCGTCCAGCGCCCCGTGCGCGAGCCGCCGCAGCAGCGCCGCGGTGTCCTCGCGGCCGGGCAGGAAGTTGGCGTGGCCGAGGTGCGGCGTGGAGTTGAGCAGCCCGAACACCGCGTGCACGGCGGCCCTGACCTGCGCTTCCGGCGCATCGGGGCGCAGTTGCCGCACGACCTCAACCCATAGCTCGACGTACTGCCGCTGGAGCTGGCGCACCAGCTTGCGGTCGCTCTCCTTGAGCTGGCCGAGCTCCCGGTCGTGCAGCGTGATCAGCGGCCGGTCGTCGAGGGCGAAGTCGATGTGCCCGTCGATGAGCGAGCCGAGCACGTCCCGCGGGCCGGCCGCCGCTTCGGCCGCCTCCGCGACCCGCCGCTTGCCGCCGGCGAGCAGCCGGCCGCTGATGCCCACCAGCAACTCGGCGAGCATCGCGTCCTTGCCCGCGAAATGGCGGTAGAGGCCGGGGCCGCTGATGCCGACGGCGGCCCCTATCTCGTCGACGCCGACGCCGTGGAAGCCACGGGCGGCGAAGAGCCGGGCAGCCTCGGCGAGGATCTGCTCCCGCCGAGTGGGGGCAGGGGCCTGGGTCCGCGCAACTGGTTCGCTCACGAAATCCATTCTAGACAGAAGCGTTAATGAGCGTTAACCTGAAGCCATCAGTTAACGCTCATTAACCGTACGCTCTTCAACCGTGCAAGGGGGCCCGACGCATGGGGCAGGCACCAGTGCTGGCCAGCGGCGCCGATCCGACATCCGACGCCTGGCGGGCGAACGAGGCGGCGCACCGGGAGCTGGCGGCGCAGTTGCGCGAGAAGCTCGCTGCGGCGCGGCGCGGCGGCGGCGAGCGCGCCCGGGCCCGGCACACCGCGCGCGGCAAGCTGCTGCCGCGCGATCGGGTCGACGCGCTGCTCGATCCGGGCTCGCCCTTCCTTGAGCTGGCGCCGTTGGCGGCCGACGGACTGTATGACGGCCAGGCCCCGGCCGCCGGCGTCATCGCGGGGGTGGGCCGGGTAGCGGGCCGCGAGGTGGTCGTGGTGGCCAATGACGCCACGGTCAAGGGCGGCACGTATTACCCCATGACGGTCAAGAAGCACCTCAGAGCCCAGGAAGTGGCCCTGGAGAACCGCCTCCCCTGCCTCTATCTGGTGGACTCGGGCGGCGCCTTCCTCCCGATGCAGGACGAGGTCTTCCCGGACCGCGACCACTTCGGCCGGATCTTCTACAACCAGGCACGGATGTCCAGCGCCGGCATCCCGCAGATCGCCGCGGTCCTCGGCTCCTGTACGGCCGGCGGTGCGTACGTGCCGGCAATGAGCGACGAGGCGGTCATCGTCCGCGAGCAGGGCACGATCTTCCTGGGCGGACCGCCGCTGGTGAAGGCCGCCACGGGCGAGGTGGTCACCGCCGAGGAGCTGGGCGGCGGCGAAACCCACTCCAAGACCTCCGGCGTCACCGACCACCTGGCCGAGGACGACCCGCACGCCCTGCGCATCGTGCGCACCATCGTCTCCACGCTGCCCGAGCGGGGCCCACTGCCCTGGTCGGTCGAGCCGGTCCGGGAGCCCGCGGTCGACCCCGCGGGGTTGTATGGAGCGGTCCCGGTGGACTCGCGCACGCCGTATGACGTGCGCGAGGTGATCGCCCGGGTGGTCGACGGTTCGGAGTTCGCCGAGTTCAAGGCGGAGTACGGGACGACGCTGGTGACCGGCTTCGCCCGCATCCACGGCCACCCCGTCGGCATCATCGCCAACAACGGCATCCTGTTCTCCGAATCCGCCCAGAAGGGCGCCCACTTCATCGAACTGTGCGACCAGCGGGGCATCCCCCTGGTCTTCCTCCAGAACATCTCCGGCTTCATGGTCGGCAAGCAGTACGAGGCGGGTGGCATCGCCAAGCACGGCGCCAAGATGGTGATGGCCGTCGCCTGCGCCCGGGTGCCGAAGCTGACGGTGGTCATAGGCGGTTCCTACGGCGCCGGCAACTACTCCATGTGCGGGCGCGCCTATGCCCCCCGCTTCCTGTGGATGTGGCCCAACGCCAAGATCTCGGTGATGGGCGGAGAGCAGGCGGCCTCGGTCCTGGCGACCGTCAAGCGGGACCAGTTGGAGGGGCGGGGCGAGGAGTGGAGCCAGGAGGACGAGGAGTCCTTCCGCGCCCCGATCCGCGCCCAGTACGAGACCCAGGGCAACGCCTACTACGCCACGGCACGGCTGTGGGACGACGGCGTGATCGACCCGCTGGAGACCCGTACGGTGCTCGGTCTGGCCCTCACCGCCTGCGCCAATGCGCCGCTGCCCGGCACCCCGGGGTTCAGCAGCGCGGACGCGGCCCCGGGCTACGGCGTCTTCCGGATGTGAGGAGCGCACCATGACACATCCCCACCCGCCCACGGGCCCCGTCCCGGCCGCGGCCACCGGCCCCGCGGGCGAGGGCCCACGGGACGGGACGACGCCCCGGCAGGCCCGGCCGGCCCAACGGCAGGCCGAGCAGATCCGACAGGCCGAGCAGGCTGAGCACGTCCGGCAGAGCCAACAGAAGACGTACACAGCGACAGAGACGACCGGAGGGACCGCCGCGCAGCCGGCGGCCCATCAGACGCCCGGCCAGCGGGCCGGACGGGAGGCGGAGCGGGTGACAGCGGCGATGTTCGACACCGTGCTGGTCGCGAACCGTGGCGAGATCGCGGTCCGGGTCATCCGCACCCTGCGTGAGCTCGGGGTGCGGTCGGTGGCGGTGTTCAGCGACGCGGACGCGGACGCGCGACACGTCCACGAGGCGGATACGGCCGTGCGCATCGGCCCGGCGGCGGCGGCCGAGAGCTATCTGTCGATCGAGCGGCTGCTGGACGCCGCGCGGCGCAGCGGGGCGCAGGCGGTCCACCCGGGGTACGGCTTCCTCGCCGAGAACGCCGCGTTCGCCCGGGCCTGCACCGATGCCGGCCTGGTCTTCATCGGCCCGCCGGCCGGGGCCATCGAGCTGATGGGCGACAAGATCCGGGCCAAGGAGACGGTCCGCGCGGCCGGGGTGCCGGTCGTGCCCGGTTCATCGGGCAGCGGCCTGAGCGACGCGCAACTGATCGAGGCGGCGCGGGAAATCGGCACGCCCGTGCTGCTCAAGCCCTCGGCCGGCGGCGGCGGCAAGGGCATGCGCCTGGTGCGGGACGAGGCCCTGCTCGCCGACGAGATCGCGGCGGCCCGCCGGGAGGCCCGCGGCTCCTTCGGCGACGACACCCTCCTGGTCGAGCGCTGGGTGGATCAACCCCGGCACATCGAGATCCAGGTGCTGGCCGACGCCCACGGCAAGGTGATCCACCTCGGCGAGCGCGAGTGCTCCCTCCAGCGCCGCCACCAGAAGATCATCGAGGAGGCGCCCAGCCCCTTCCTCGACGAGGCCACCCGGGCCGCCATGGGGCAGGCCGCCGTCCAGGCCGCCCGCTCCTGCGGCTACACCGGGGCCGGCACGGTCGAGTTCATCGTGCCGGGCGGCACGCCCAGCGCCGATGGCGGGCAGGGCCGCCCCGGTGACTACTTCTTCATGGAGATGAACACCAGGCTCCAGGTCGAGCACCCGGTCACCGAGTTCATCACCGGCATCGACCTGGTCGAATGGCAGCTCCGGGTGGCCGCGGGTGAGCCGCTGCCCTTCACCCAGGAGGACATCACCCTCATCGGACACGCGGTGGAGGCCCGTATCTGTGCCGAGACCGTGCGGGCCACGCCCGACGGCGAGCGGGTGGACTTCCTGCCGTCGGCGGGCACGGTCACCGCGCTCGGCGAGCCGTCCGGCGAGGGCGTGCGGGTCGACTCCGGCCTGTCGGCCGGCAGCGACGTGGGCACGGCCTACGACCCGATGCTCGCCAAGGTCATCGCGTACGGGCCGGACCGGGCCACCGCGCTGCGCCGGCTGCGCGCGGCACTCGCCGAGACCACCATCCTCGGCCTCGACACCAACACCGCGTTCCTGCGCCGACTGCTCAACCATCCCGCCGTGGTCTCCGGCACGTTGGACACCGGGCTCGTCGACCGGGTCGCCGCCGCGCTGACCCCGGCCGAGATCCCGGCCGAGGTGTACGGGGCCGCAGCGCGGTTGCGACAGGCAGCGCTGGAGCCGGCCGCGTCCCCGGGCTCCGCCGGTCAGCCCGCGGTTGCCCCCGCGGGCAGCGGCTGGACCGACCCGTTCTCGCTGCCCACCGGGTGGCGGCTGGGCGGCGAGGGCGCGCCGACGGTGCACCCGCTGCGGGTGCCCGGCCACGATCCGGTGACCGTCCGGGTGCGCGGCCGGGCGCACGACGCGGTGGTGACCGTGGCGGACGGCGAGCCGGTCAGCGCCCGGCTGGTCACCACACGGGCGGCCGGCGGCGTGCAGCAGGTGCTCGTGGAGTGGGCCGGGCTCACCCAGGTGTTCGCCCACTCCGCCGCCCATGGTGAGGCCGGGCGCGGCGGCGCGTGGCTGGCGCGGGACGGCGACGTGTGGCACGTCGCGGACCATGACCCGGTGGAGGCCGCGTTGCGCGGCGGCGCGGCCGGGGCGCATGCGGGCGCGTTGACCGCCCCCATGCCGGGCACGGTCACCGTGGTCAAGGCGGCCGTCGGCGACGTGGTGACGGCCGGCCAGGGGCTGCTGGTCGTCGAGGCGATGAAGATGGAGCACGTCATCGTGGCCGCCCACGACGGCACGGTCACCGAGTTGGACGTGACCCCCGGGAGCACCGTCGCCATGGACCAGGTGCTCGCCGGCGTCACCCCGCACGAGACGGCCGAGGCCGCTCCCGCGCACCAGAGCGCGACCGACGGCGCTCCTGACCGCACCCGCACCGCCGGTGGCCCCGGCGCGCAGCAGGAGGGCACGCGATGATCGAGGGACTGCCGATGGCCGTTCCGGCGCCGGGGCTCCCGGCCCGGGTGCGCATCCACGAGGTGGGCGCGCGCGACGGCCTCCAGAACGAGAAGGCGATCGTTCCGGTCGAGGTGAAGGCGGAGTTCATCCACCGCCTCGCCGACGCCGGCCTCACCACCATCGAGGCCACCAGCTTCGTCCACCCCAAGTGGGTGCCCCAACTCGCCGACGCGGAGCAGTTGATGCCGCTGCTGGCTGACCTTGGCGGCCCTGGCGTGGGCCTGCGGCTCCCGGTGCTGGTGCCCAACGAGCGGGGCCTGGAGCGCGCCCTGGCGCACGGGGTGCGGGAGATCGCCGTGTTCGGCAGCGCCACCGAGTCCTTCGCCAAGGCCAACTTGAACCGCACGGTGGACGAGGCGCTGGAGATGTTCGCGCCGGTGGTCGCCAGGGCGACCGAGGCCGGCGTGCGGGTGCGCGGCTACCTCTCGATGTGCTTCGGCGACCCCTGGGAGGGCCCGGTCCCGCTGGCCCGGGTCGCCGACGTCAGCCGCCGCCTGATCGACCTCGGCTGCGACGAGTTGAGCCTTGGCGACACCATCGGGGTGGCCACGCCCGGCCACGTCAGCGCCCTGCTGGCCGCGCTCAACCAGGCCGGGGTGCCGACCGAGCAGATCGGCGTGCACTTCCACGACACGTACGGCCAAGCCCTGGCCAACACCCTCGCCGCGCTCCAGCACGGCGTGACCACCGTCGACGCCTCGGCGGGCGGCCTCGGCGGCTGCCCGTATGCGAAGAGCGCCACCGGCAACCTCGCCACCGAAGACCTCGTGTGGATGCTGCACGGCCTCGGCATCGAAACCGGGGTCGACCTCGGCCGACTCACCGCCACGAGCGTGTGGATGGCCGACCGGCTGGGCCGTCCCAGCCCCTCCCGCACCGTTCGCGCCCTCTCCCACAAGGAGTCGTAGCCATGTCTCTCGACCACCGCCTGTCCGCCGAGCACGAGGAGCTGCGCAAGACCGTCGAGGCGTTCGCGCACGACGTCGTGGCGCCGCAGATCGGCGAGTACTGGGAGAACCACGCCTTCCCGTACGAGATCATCCGCGAGATGGGCCGCATGGGGCTGTTCGGGCTGCCCTACCCGGAGGAGTACGGCGGCATGGGCGGCGACTTCCTGGCGCTGTGCCTGGCCATCGAGGAGTTGGCCCGCGTCGACTCCTCCGTCGCGGTCACGCTGGAGGCGGGCGTCTCGCTCGGCTCCATGCCGATCTACCTCTACGGCACCGAGGAGCAGAAGCGCACCTGGCTGCCGGACCTGTGCTCCGGTGCGGCGCTGGGCGCCTTCGGCCTCACCGAGCCCGGTGGCGGCTCCGACGCGGGCGGCACCCGTACGACCGCGCGCCTGGACGAGGAGACCGGCGAGTGGGTGATCAACGGCACCAAGTGCTTCATCACCAACTCGGGGACCGACATCACCTCCCTGGTCACCGTCACCGCCATCACCGGCCACAAGCCCGACGGCCGCCCGCGGATCTCCTCGATCATCGTCCCGTCCGGCACCCCGGGCTTCACCGTGGCCGCCCCGTACTCCAAGGTCGGTTGGAACGCCTCCGACACGCATGAGCTGGCCTTCTCCGACTGCCGGGTCCCGGCGGCCAACCTGCTCGGCGCCGAGGGCCGGGGGTACGCACAGTTCCTGCGCATCCTGGACGAGGGGCGGATCGCCATCTCCGCGCTGGCCACCGGACTCGCCCAGGGGTGTGTGGACGAGTCCGTTTCGTACGCGAAGACCCGTGAGGCGTTCGGCAAGCCGATCGGGGCCAACCAGGCCATCCAGTTCAAGCTTGCCGACATGGACATGCGTGCCCACACCGCGCGCATCGCCTGGCGGGACGCGGCGTCGCGGATGGCGCACGGCGAATCGTTCAAGAAGCAGGCGTCCCTGGCCAAGCTGTACAGCTGCGACGTGGCGGTCACCAACGCCCGGGAGGCCACTCAGGTCCACGGCGGGTACGGCTTCATGAACGAGTATCCGGTGGCCCGCATGTGGCGCGACTCCAAGATCCTGGAGATCGGCGAGGGCACCAGCGAGGTCCAGCGGATGCTGATCGCCCGCGAACTGGGCCTGGACGCCTGATCCACCACCCGCCCCGGGCCCACGCTTCGGACCACCGGGCTCCGCCGCCCGCCCCGGGCCCGCGCCTCGGACCACCGGGGCCCGGCGCCCGGGCCCGCGCCTGAGGCCGCCGTAGGCCCGCCCCCCTCCCGGGCCCGCGTCCAAGCCCCGCGCCGCCGCGGTCCAACCGTCGCGCGCCCGGGCCCGCGTGGGAGAATCCCGCCCATGGCGGAGATCACCCAAAGGGACGGCACCTGGACCTTCGACGGGGAGGCCGTACGGATCGTGCCGGGGCGGGACAAAGGTGTGAGCCCCGCCCGGCAGGCCATCGGCGAGCTGCTGGTGCCGCTCCAGGCGCTGGCCGGGGTCACCTTCGAGGCGGGGCGGAAGTCGGGCCGGCTGCGGTTGCGGCTGCGCGACGGGGCTGACCCGCTGCTCCAGGCGGTGGGGGGCCGGCTGCCGAGCGCCGCCGACCCGTACCAGCTCGCGGTCGAGGCGGACCGGATGGGCGTCGCCGAGTACTTCGTGGACGAGGTGCGGCACGCGCTGCTCCTGGAGAGCGTGCCGTCCACGCCGTGCCACCGCTATCTGCTGCCCGGCCCCTCGGTGCCGCTGTCGGCCTCCGCCGGCGACGCCACGGCCTCCTTCGACGGCGAGAACATCCGCCTGGAGTGGAACTGGAAGACGGAGGACTCCAAGAAGTCGGCCGGCACCCAGGTGTTCGCCCTGGCCGATGTGGATGCCGTGGAGTGGCTGTGGCCGGCCGGTCTGGAGAACGGCTACCTGCGGTTCGTCGTGGCCAAGGCGCCGACCAATTCGCCGCCGAAGTACGACCCGCGCTCCGTCGAGCTGTACGGCTTCAAGAAAGATCCGCTGATGGCCCTGGTCGGGGCAGCCGTCGTGGCTCGGATGCCGCACCCGGCCGCGCCGCCGGAGCCCGCTGCCACGGCCGCCGCGGCCCCCGCCCCGGCGCTCGCCCCGGCCGCCGCCGCGCCAGCCGCCCCGGCCGAGGTCGATCACGACGCGCTGCTGCAACGGCTGCGCGAACTGGGTGAGCTGAGGAACGACGGGATACTCACCGAAGAGGAGTTCACCGCCGCGAAGAAGGCCCTGCTGCGCCATTTCTAGGCCATTGGCCCGTACCTTCGGCGTCCGCCTGCCCGATATCGGGCAGACTTCTTGCGAAACTCGTCGCCGCCGCGCAGTATCGACGGGTGTTCGATCGCCGTAGCCGAAGTTCCGACGCCGGCCAGTCGCCCCATGAGGACCTGGTCGACCATCTGGTGCGCAGTTCGCCGCTGGGACGCGGCGAGGCGGCCCGGGTGGTGCTGGACGTCCTGGCGTACTTCGACGAGACGGCGGAGGAATTCGTTCGACGCAGACACCGCGAACTCCAGTCCGCAGGGCTGACGAACGCGGACATCTTCGAACGGATCGAGGCCGAACTACCGCACCGCGCGGTGGCCCCGCCCGCGCTCTCGCTGCGCCAACTCCGCCGCATCGTCTACGGCTAGGGCCCCCACCCCGAACCGACCGCCCCGGGCACACCCGCACTCGGACGCGCCCGGGACCCACCGCATCACCGCATCACCACACCGCCGAAACACCACGGCAGCAGGCACCACCAGCAACAGACGCCACCGGCAAACAGCGCCGACACGGGCGTAGACACAGACACAGGCACAGACACCACAGCAGTAGGCAGCACCAGACAACAGCAAGCAACCGACAGCAACGGCACCACACCGGAACGTGGCGGCGCACCCCTCCGCACCCCACGCACCACACACCCGCCGCACCCGCACCCGCGTTCCACCACCCCGCGAACCACCCACGTGCCCCGGCACCCCGGCGCCACCCGGACACCCCACCCCGGGCAGCGCCCCGTACCGCCAACGGCACAGAGCACCACCGACGGCATAGGGCACCACCGTCAACGCAAGCCACCACCAACGGCCAGCCGCACAAGCACCACGGAAGGCGCAAGGCACCACGCACGGCGGGCGAAAGCGGGCAAACAGGGCAGAAAACAGCAGAAGAGCGGCGAGCGACCCCGGTGTACCGCCACCAGATGGAAGGAAAACCCTCATGTGCGGCATTGTTGGATATATCGGCAAGCGCGATGTTGCGCCCCTCCTCCTTGAGGGGCTCCAGCGCCTTGAGTACCGCGGTTACGACTCCGCCGGCATCGCCATCCACGCCGCCGGCAAGACCGGAGGGCTGAAGACCGCCAAGGCCAAGGGCCGGGTCAGGGAGCTGGAGTCGAAGCTGCCCAAGCGGTTCGCCGGCACCGTCGGCGTCGCGCACACCCGCTGGGCCACCCACGGCGCCCCCAACGACGTCAACGCCCATCCGCACCAGGACGCGGACGGCAAGGTCGCCATCGTGCACAACGGCATCATCGACAACGCCGCCGCCCTGCGCACCAGGCTGAGCGCGGAGGGCGTCACCTTCGAGTCCGACACCGACTCCGAGGTGCTCGCCCACCTCATCGGCCGCTCCCCGGCCGCCACCCTGGAGGAGAAGGTCCGCGAGGCGCTACGGCTGATCGAGGGCACGTACGGCATCGCGGTGCTGCACGCCGACTTCCCCGACCGGATCGTCGCGGCCCGCAACGGTTCGCCGGTGGTGCTGGGCATCGGCGAGAAGGAAATGTTCGTCTCCTCCGACGTGGCGGCGCTGGTCAGCCACACCCGCCAGGTCGTCACGCTCGACGACGGCGAGATGGCCACCCTCAAGGCCGACGACTACCGCACCTACACCACCGAGGGCAGCCGCACCTCCGCCTCGCCGACCACGGTGGAGTGGGAGGCCGAGTCGTACGACATGGGCGGCCATGACACGTACATGCACAAGGAGATCTGCGAGCAGCCGGACGCGGTGGACCGGGTCTTGCGCGGGCGGATCGACGACCGGTTCTCCACCGTGCACCTCGGCGGGCTCAACCTGGACGCCCGCGAGGCGCGCGGGGTGCGCCGGGTGAAGATCCTCGGCTGCGGCTCGGCGTACCACACGGGCCTGATCGGGGCCCAGTTGATCGAGGAGCTGGCCCGCATCCCGGCCGACGCGGAGCCGGCGAGCGAGTTCCGCTACCGCAATGCGGTGGTCGACCCGGACACCCTCTACATCGCGGTGAGCCAGTCCGGCGAGACGTACGACACGCTCGCGGCCGTTCAGGAGTTGAAGCGAAAGGGCGCCCGCGTCCTCGGCGTGGTGAACGTCGTCGGCAGCGCCATCGCCCGCGAGACGGACGGCGGCGTGTACGTGCACGCCGGCCCGGAGGTGTGCGTCGTCTCCACCAAGTGCTTCACCAACACCGCCGTCGCCTTCGCCCTGCTCGCGCTGCACCTCGGCCGCATCCGCGACCTGTCCGTGGCCGACGGCAAGCGCATCATCGCCGGCCTGCGCAAGCTCCCCGAGCAGATCGCGGAGGTGCTGCGCGGCGAGGAGGAGATCAAGAAGCTGGCAGGGCTGTACGCGGACGCCAAGAGCATGATGTTCATCGGCCGGGTACGGGGCTACCCGGTGGCGCGCGAGGCGTCCCTGAAGCTCAAGGAGGTCAGTTACGTGCACGCCGAGGCGTACCCGGCGTCCGAGCTCAAGCACGGCCCGCTGGCGCTGATCGAGCCCGAGGTGCCGACCGTGGCGGTGCTCCCGGACGACGACCTGCTGGAGAAGAACCGGGCGACGCTCGAAGAGATCAAGGCCCGCAGCGGTCGCATCCTCGCCGTCGCGCACCGGGAGCAGGAGAAGGCGGACCACACCATCGTGGTACCGCGCAACGAGGTCGAACTCGACCCGATCCTGATGGGCATTCCGCTCCAACTCCTCGCGTACCACTCGGCGTTGGCGCTCGGCCGGGACATCGACAAGCCGCGCAACCTGGCCAAGTCGGTGACGGTGGAGTAGCCCACCCGCGAGCGTGCCGGCGCCGGCCGGGAGCAGGCCGGCGGCGGCCGGCGAGGTCGCCGAGGCGTCGGCCGTACGGGACGCGCGGGCCGGCGGGGGCGCCGTGCGGCCAGTTGTACGGGACGCACCGGTCGGCGACGGGGGCGCCGCGTGACCGGCCGTACGGGACGCGCGGGCCGGCAGGGGGCATCGTCGGAGCGGTCGTACGGGACGCGCGGGCCGGAGTCGCAGGCGCCGCGGACGACAGCGGAAAGGTGGGGGGGCCCCCCGGGCCCCCCCCCCCCCGGGCGGCCCCCCGCACCGCCCGCCCCCCCCGGCAACCTCCGCACGCCGCCCCCCCCGGTCAACGGCCCCCCCGGGGGGCCCCCCCCCGCGGCCGGCGACGCGGTCTTCACGCCGGGCCTCGCCGG
>NZ_JBEHZD010000178.1:0-13431 GCF_040240285.1 Streptomyces sp. HSW2009
AGTTGTGTAAAAGAGACAGGCAAGGGCCCAGGCCGCGGCGACCGCCCGGGCCACCGCCCCGCAGACAACGGCCGCGACCACGCCCACCACCAGGGCCCAGGACCGCACGGCAGCGCAAACCAGAACGGCGGCGCGAGCCACGACAACAGCGCGAGCCACCACAGCAGCAAGGGCCACGGCGCGGCCCACGAGCACGCCGCCGCGGCCCCCGACCAGCGCCCGGCCGCGGTCACCGCAGCCACCGCGGACTGCGCGGCGCACGGCGCGGGGCGCCACGGACCCTGCGCCCAGCGCGGCGGGCCGGCCGGGCCGCACGCGCTCGCCACCTCCCTCGCTTCATCCCTGGCCACGTCCCTCGCCACGCCGGCGACCACGCCCGCCGCCCGGGCCGTGCCCACCGCCGGCGCCCCGCACGCCGCGCACCACCCGTGCGGCGGCGCGGCCCACACCCACCGGCCGCACGACGGTTCCGGGTGCGGCGGCCACCCGCACGCCCCGCACCAGGCGCCGTGCGGTACGCCCGGCCCGGCCGGGCCCACGGCCCCCGGCGCCCAGTCGAACTGCGGCCACACCGGCGGCGGCGACCACTCCTCCAAGCGCGGCATCGACAAGGGCGCCCTGCCCGCCGCCACCGACTTCCAGCCGCCGCGCACCGCGGACGGCCGGCCCCGCGACACCGCGTCCCCGCTCCACGAGCGCCCGCACGACGTCGTCGAACACCCCGGCTGACCCCGGGGCGCCCCCCCCCCCCCCCCCGGACCCCGGGGAGGTGGAGAGAGCGGCACCGCCCGTGGGTCTCCGGGGGCCCAAGCCCCCCGCCCCCCCCCCCCCCCCGCCCCCCCCCCGGCGCCAACCCCCCCGGCCCCCCCCGGCCCCCCCCCGCGCGCCGACCGTCAACCGTTCGTTCGAGACAGAGAGCACCTGCCATGTTCACTCGTGAGCGCTTCGCGCCCCGTTCCGGAATGCCGCCCGTGCACCCGGACCCGCTCGACCCCACCCCGTACGCCACCCTCGACGCCGCTCCGTACGCGACGGCGCACTCCGCCCCGGCGGGGGTGGCGGCATGAAGATGACCGATCGCGAGATCATCGAGATCCTGGTGGCGTACGACGCCACCGAGAGCGTCTACTCCGCGGCCCGCATCGTCGGCTGCGACCCCAAGACCGTCCGCCGCTACGTCGCGGCCAGGGACGCCGGCCGCCCGGTCACCGGCCCCTCCCGCCGGTCCCGCTTAGCGGACGCGTACGCCGAGAAGATCGAGGAGTGGGTGGACCGCTCCGAAGGGCACATCAGCGCCGTCCGGGCGCACGAGCGGCTGGTGCGGATGGGCTTCACCGGCAGCGAGCGCACCACCCGGCGGGTCGTCGCCGAGGCCAAGACCCGCTGGCGCAGCGGCAGTCGGCGCATCTACCGGCCGTGGGTCGCCGAGCCCGGCCTGTGGTTGCAGTACGACTGGGGGCCGGGGCCGCTGGTGCCGGGCCCGGACGGGGAGCCCCGCAGGACCGCGCTGTTCTCGGCCTGGTTGGCCTGGTCCCGCTACCGGGTGGTCATCCCCTGCCGGGACCGTACGCTCGGCAGCCTGGTCTGCTGCCTGGACTCCACCCTCACCACGCTCGGCGGCGCCCCCACCTACCTGCTGACCCGGCTGCGCCCCGACGGCGGCACCCGCCACCCGGACGTGGTCGCCGCCGGCCGGCACTACGGCATGAAGGTGCGCCCCTGCGGGCCGCACGACCCGGAGGGCGGCAGCACCCAGGCGGGCGTCCGGGTCGCCGCGGCCGATCTGGCGCCCACCGATGCGGACCTGCGGCGCGAGTACGCGTCCTTCGCCGAACTCCAGGCCGCCTGCCAGGAGTTCGGGCAGTGGTTCAACGGCCAGGTGCGGCACTGGCAGGGCCAGCGGCCGGCGACCGAAGCCGAGGTGGACCCGGAGCAGGCGTCCGAGACCGCCACCCCGGCCCAGCGCCTGGCGGCCGAGCGCAACCGGCTGCACCCGCTGCCTTCGGCCCCGTGCACGCTCGGCATCGGCCAGCAGGCGCGGGTGGGCGAGCGGGACACGGTGGCGTACGACATGGCCAGCTATGCCGTCCCCACCGACCTGGTCGGCAACCAGGTGTGGCTGCGCGCCACCCGCGGTGAGCTGGTCGTCGTCGCCGACCTCGCGGCCCTGCCGACCCGCCCCGTCCACCTCGCCGGGGCGGACGGCCTGACGGAGGTGGCCAGGCACCGCATAACGCGCGCGGTGGTGCGCGGCGCCCTGCACTAGCGGCGGCCCGCAACCACGCGCAACCACCCGCGGGCCCCTGCCCGCCTGACCCGTACGACCCGCGCGTCCGCTGCCGTACGCGGACCACGGTGAGCCGGCCGGACTCCGGAGGGGTGCCCGGCCGGCACACCGCAGCCGCCGACGGCGGGTCGGGTGGGGTGCCGGGCGGCGGGCGATAGATGACGGGTTGGTGGTGCGGCAGGCGGCGGGTGGCGGGCGGTTTCGGCGGGTTGGCCCCCGCCGGACGTGCCACCGGCCCCGCGGACCGAGGTCCACGGGGCCGGTGGCGCCGGTGGTGCTGGAAGCGCCGGTGGTGCCGTACGCCGTGCGGCGCGAGCACCGCGTGGCGCGGGCCCGCTCCGGGGTCAGTCCGCCGCGGGTCAGTCCGCCACGCGGGCCACACCGATCGGGCAGGAGACGCCGGTGCCGCCGATGCCGCAGTATCCGGCCGGGTTCTTGTCGAGGTACTGCTGGTGGTACGCCTCGGCCGGGTAGAACGGGCCGGCCGGCAGGAGTTCGGTGGTGATCTCGCCGTACCCGGACGAGGTGAGGACCGACTGGTAGCCGGCGCGCGAGGTCTCGGCCTCGGCCGCCTGGTCGGCGGAGTGCGTGTAGAGCGCGGAGCGGTACTGGGTGCCGACGTCGTTGCCCTGCCGGAAGCCCTGGGTGGGGTCGTGCGACTCCCAGAACAGCCGCAGCAACTCCCCGTACGAGGTCGTCTTCGGGTCGTACACCACGCGGACCGCCTCGGTGTGCCCGGTCAGGCCGCTGCACACCTCCTCGTACGTGGGGTGCGGGGTGTGACCGCCCTGGTAGCCGACGAGGGTCGTCCACACGCCGGGGGCCTGCCAGAAGATGCGCTCGGCGCCCCAGAAACAGCCGAGGCCGAAGTCGGCGACCAGCAGGCCGTCCGGGTAGGGGCCGAGCAGCGCGTTGCCCAGCACGGTGTGCCGCTCGGGCACGGCGAACGGCCGCTCCGCACGGCCGCCCAGCGCTTCGTCGGCGGACGGGAGCTGGCTCTTGTGGCGGTTGAACAGCATCGTGTCTCCAGTCGGGGCGGGCGTTCGGCCGCCCGTATAACGCGCGACGGCCGGCGGGCATTCCACGGGGGCGCCTGCGGCGGGCCGGCGGGGGGGGCGGGGGGGGCCGCCAGCCGGGCCGTCGGACGGCCCTTGCGCGGGCGTACGCGCGTGGTGCCGTACGAGCGGGCCCGACGACCCCGCCGCGGGCACATCGCGCACGCGCGCGCGTGGTCGCGCAGACTCGTCACCGGCACCTCGCGGGCGTACGCGTGCGTGCATCGGGCAGACCCGCCGCGGCACATCGCGCACGTATGCGCGCGTGGTCGCGCAGACCTGCCACGGGCACATCCACATCCACATCGCGCACGCGCGCGTGCGTTGCGCAGACCCGCCGTGCACACATCGCACGCGCACCCGCGCGCGAGACGTTACGGCCGCGGCTCCTGCGGCAGCGTCGCCGCCGTGCCGCCCGCGCTCTCCCAGCCGGCGACGGCCAGCGCCCGGTAGGTCACGTACGCCTCGGCCGGGTCCGTCTGGTACGACCAGGGGAGGGCGCCCACGTGCCCGTCGACCAGGCGGAGCTGGACGATCGCCTCCGCGTACCGCTCGGCCCGGATCAGGAACCAGGCCAGCAGGTGCCGCACGTGCGGCAGCACCGGGTGGTCGGCCGGCGCCCGCTGCACCGCGAACAGGGCGCCGTCGATGGCCCGGGTGACCACGGCGCTGCGGTACAGACCCTGCACCAGATTGGCCTCCGGCAGGTGCTCGAAGACCGCGAACAGCGGCAGCGCGGGCAGCAGGCTCTTGTCACCGGCCGCGCCCGCCGCCTGGTGCGTGAACGCGTCGGCCAGCTCCTTCGAGCCGTGCCACGTCTCGCTCCAGTACGGCAGCGCGGCCAGGTGTGCGCCCATGTGGTCCGGGGCCCGGTCCTTGACCTTCGCCCACAGCTCCTCGAAGTCGGCCCTGCGGTAGCCGAGGCCGCGGGCCACGTGCAGCTCGACCAGGTAGGGCACCGGGTCGCCGGGGGCGAGCAGCGCGGCCTCACCGCAGACCGTGCGCGCCTCCTCCAGGATCATCGTGAAGTCCTGCGAGCCCGGGTCGCGCAGCGCCTGCCGGGCCAGGAACTCCGCCTGCACCGCGGCGCCGCCCGGGTCCTTGGGCGCCTCCACGCGCCAGGTGCGCAGCCAGACGCCGCCCCGGCCCGGGTTGCTCGCCAGGTCGTGCACGGCGGCGCCGGCCAGCGTCTGCACCCGCTGCCAGCGCAGCTCGGAGGTGGCGTCGGTGTGCGCGAGCAGCCGAGACACCGGCCGCCAGTCCTGGCTGGCCGCCACCTCCGACAGCGTCGCGGCCAGCTCGTCGTCGCGCCCCGGCAGCCGTACGTCGAGCTGCTCGATGGGCAGGAAGCCGTACGCCCCGGGGTCGGTGGCCCGGTACGCGGCCGACACCGCATCGCGACCGCCCCGCCGCCGGCGCAGCGCCGGTACGACCAGCACCCCGACGACCATGGTGATGGCGATGAGGATGAGCAGAAACTCCATGACCCGTCCCGTGTGATGTCGTGGGCCGAGCCGCCGTCGGCACGGCCCGCAGCCCGCTGTCCCGGCCACCGCCCGTCCCCGGCGCCGCCGCCCCGCGCGCGGGAGGGCGGGCCCGTCGGGCGCGGACCCCGGCCCGCCGGTGGCCGGTGGGGCCCGCTGAGGTGGCCTGTTCCCTACAGCGTAAGCGCGCCGTTCGGATGTGTGGGGCGGCAGCCTCCCGGGGCGGCGCACTACGCTCGATCCCATGACTGACCACCTCCCTCACCAGCACGCGTCCCAGAACTTCGAGACGCTCGCCATCCACGCGGGGCAGGCCGCCGACCCGGCCACCGGTGCCGTCGTGCCGCCCATCTACCAGGTGTCCACGTTCAAGCAGGACGGCGTGGGCGGGCTGCGCGGCGGCTACGAGTACAGCCGGTCCGCCAACCCGACCCGTACCGCGCTCGAAGAGAACCTGGCGGCCCTCGAAGGCGGCAGCCGCGGCCTCGCCTTCGCCTCCGGGCTTGCGGCCGAGGACACCCTGCTGCGCGCCCTGCTGGTCCCCGGCGACCACGTCGTCATCCCGAACGACGCCTACGGCGGCACGTTCCGCCTGATCTCCAAGGTCGTCGAGCGGTGGGGCGTGCAGTGGTCGGTCGCCGACAGTTCGGACCCGGAGTCGGTACGGGCCCAGATCCGCCCGAACACCAAACTGATCTGGGTCGAGACGCCGACCAACCCGCTGCTCGGCATCACCGACATCGCCGTCATCGCGGAGGTGGCCCGCTCGGCCGGCGTCCGCCTGGTGGTCGACAACACCTTCGCCAGCCCGTACCTCCAGCAGCCGCTGGCGCTCGGTGCCGACGTCGTCGTGCACTCCACCACCAAGTACATGGGCGGCCACTCCGACGTCGTGGGCGGCGCGCTCATCACCGCCGACAGCGCGCTGGGCGACGAGCTCGCCTACCACCAGAACGCGATGGGCGCGGTCGCCGGCCCCTTCGACGCGTGGCTGGTCATGCGCGGCACCAAGACGCTGGCCGTCCGCATGGACCGGCACAGCGAGAACGCCGCCCGGATCGCCGAACTCCTCGTCTCCCACCCCAAGGTCGCCCAGGTCTACTACCCGGGCCTGCCGGACCACCCGGGCCACGAGATCGCGGCCAAGCAGATGCGTTCCTTCGGCGGCATGGTCTCCTTCCGCGCCGCCGGCGGCGAGCAGGCCGCGATCGACGTCTGCAACCGTGCGGAGCTCTTCACGCTCGGCGAGTCGCTCGGCGGCGTCGAGTCCCTGATCGAGCACCCCGGCCGGATGACCCACGCGTCCACCGCGGGCTCCGTCCTTGAGGTCCCCGCCGACCTGGTCCGCCTCTCGGTGGGCATCGAGTCGGCCGACGACCTGATCGCCGACCTGACGCAGGCGCTCGGCTAACAGCCCGCCGCGTAGGCGCTTTTGTGGGGCCCGGGTGTGGGCTGTGGGGCCGGCGTTGGCTGCGCGCCAGGTTTTGGGTTGGGGCCGGTGGGGGCCGGGCCTCGGGTCTTGGTTTGGGGTCGGTGGGGGCCGGGCCCCGGACCATGCGCCCGCCGCCGGTCGCCCGGCCGCGAGCGGCCTCACCACCCGTCGAGCGGCGGCGTGGTGGTGCGCGGCGGCGGCACCCACGGCTCCGCGACGGCCGCCCAGACGGTGCCGGCGCACACCGCGGCCAGCAGCACGATCCACAGGACCAGGTGGACGGCCCGGCGCCGGCGCAGCGCCCGGTGGCCGCGGGCCGCAGCCCGGGCGGCGAGGTCCCACGGCAGGTCGGGCCGCGGCTGCGCGTCGAGCAACTGCCGCACCTCGTCCTCCTTGCGGTCCCAGCTCACGGCCGTGTCCCGTCGTACGGGGGCCCGCCGGGCGAGAGGTCTCTGGGCGGGGCGCCTCCGGATGGGCACGGGGGCAGGCCGCCGGGTGGGGCACCTCCGGATGGGCCCGGGGGCGGGGCGCCTCCGGGCGGGCGCGGGGGCAGGCCGCCGGCGCCGGCCGTCCCGACGCCCTCGCGCGCCTGCGCGCGCAAGGTGGCGATGGCGTGGGCGTACAGCGCACGCACCCGATCGGCTGGCAGGCCGAGCGCGGCGGCCGTCACCTCCTCGGCCACGCCCTCGTACAGGCGCAGCACCAGCACCAGCCGTTCCCGGGGGGCGAGCCCGGCGAGTAGCCCGCCGGCCGGGGGGGCGGCGGGGTGCCGGTGCCGCCAGGCGGTGCGGGCGAAACGGACGGCCAGTTCCCGGCGGGTGCGGTCGTACGGGTCGTCGCCGCGCAACTCGTCCCAGTGCGCGTACGTGCCGGCGAGCGCCGCCTCAAGCAGCCGCTCGGCCGCCGTGCAGTCCTCCGGGGGCTCGCCGGTGAGCAGCGCCGCGGCAGGCAGCAGCCGGCCGCCCGCGCCCGCGACGAAGGCTTCGAACTCCCGGGCCCGGCGCCGCTCCCGTGCCGCCCGCCGTTTTCCCACCGTGCCTCCCGTGTTCGTGAGAACACGACCCCTTCAGGACACGCCAGCCGGGCCGCCGGGTCAAGGGGGACGACATCGGTCGTCACCGGGCCGTCACCGGGGCAGCGGGCGGGGGGGCGCGGGGGGGGCGCGGGCGGGCGGGACGCCGCCCGCGACGGGCCGGTGGGCGGTGTAATTCGTCCGAGATTGCTCGCATGGTGAGACGTGGCCGTGCCGGGACGCGCCGGGTGAGGCTGGGGCATATGCCACAGGCATAGGAGCAGGTGATGGGTGCCCGCCGGGCGGTCCGAGAGCCCGATGAGAACGGCCCGTTCCGTGCCGCCCGACGGGGCGCTTCGTTGGCCGGAGGGGAGCGGTGGTACGGGGCGCGCGCCGCCGGCGCCGGCCGGATACGGAGGGTCGCTGGGCGGCCCGCCGACGGGGCCGAGAGCCGGGCCCCGGTCCCGGCACAGGGGCCTCGGACGCGGCCCGGGGCGCAGCCTTCGAGGTGCGGAACCTGGGGGCGTACGGGGCCTTGGGCGTACGGCCTTGGGGCGTATGGCCCTGGGACGTACGGGCCTTGGGGCGTACTGCTCGGCGCGGGGCCGTACGGCGGCGGGGCGGGCCCGATCGGACCGGTGCGCCGCCGGGGCGCGGAGCGGAGGACGGCCGGGTGACGGCCCCTCCGGTGGGGGTGCCGACGCGCGCCGTACGGCCCTCGGGGTTGCGGTGGGCCGCGAGTCGGGGACTGCGGGACGGTGCGTCGGTCGATCCAGGCCCCGGCATGGGCACGGGAGGTGATGCGGCAACCGGAAGGCCAGTTCCGGCGGCGGTACGCGGCAGTGACGGGGGCCGGCGGCAGGGGGTCGGCGGCCGGCGAACGGGACGTCAGAAGCCGGCTGACTGGCGGGGCAGCGACCGGAATCCCGGCGTCCGAGAGACCGAGAAGAAGAGGAAGGTGCTGGTCAGGAGGGGGACGGCGTGGCCAGTTGGGGCACGCCGTGGATCACCGAGAGCGCCGTGTTGAACCGGGTCAACAGATGGCAGAACTGGTCGCGCTCGTCCGCGCTCCAGTCCTCGGTGGCGAGTGCCATCAACTCCCGCCGGGACGACCGGACTTCTTCGAGTCGCGCCTTGCCACGCGGCGAAAGTTGCAGCACGACGGCGCGGCCGTCCTCGGGGTGCGAGGTGCGCTTCACCATGCCGGTGTCGACGAGCGGTGCGACCTGGCGGGTGACGGTCGAGGAGTCGATGCCCATGCTGAGCGCCAACTTCTTGACGCCCATCTCTCCTTCCTGGTCAAGGCGGTTGAGGAGAAGGTAGGCGGCGCGGTCCATCGAGTTGCGGGCCTGGCCGACGCCGCCGAGGCGGGTCTGCTCCGCGCGGCGGGCGAAGAGCGCCACCTGGTGTTGGAGAGAGTCGAGGACGCCGGTCTCCTCCGGCGCTTGGCCTGGGGTCGTCCCCCGGGCCGTTGTCGCAGTCGTCATGTCCGAATGGGTGGGCATGGCCTGGGGCTCACTTCGTGCGGTGGTCTGAAGGATGGGGGACAGAGTACGCGGCCCCGGGCCGCCTCGTACCTGCCCTGCACAAAGCCGTGCGAAGGGGGCCCACTGAGTCGGGTGGGGCGGCCGTTTCGGGCAGAAGCTGGGAAACTGGGCATCATGGCTGCACGCGGCGACGGCGGCGCCGGGCCCACGGGTCCGCCCGCCCGAGACGGACCCGCGGACCGGGACCGCACCCCGGACGACGGGCCGCTGTGCCCCGCCACCGACGGCCACCCCACTTCCCGTACGCTCCGGGGCGCACACCCGGCGCCCGACGGACGGTCACCCGCCACGGAGCGCATCGCGGAGCGCACCACGGAGCGCGCGACGGCGGCCCGCCGGGCGCCCGGAGCCGCCGCCCACGCCGGCGCCCCCCCCGCCCCGCCCCCCGCCCGCCCCGGCGCCCCCCCCCCCCCGGCCCACGCCCCCCCCCCCCCCGGCGGCCCCGGCGCGGACCCCGCGGGCCACCCCCGCACCGGCCGGGGCAGTCACCGACCAGGCGCCGTCCACCACCGACCAGACGCAGCCCGCTCCCAGCGCGCCCGCCGACCGCCCCGCCCCGGCCGTCACAACCGAAGCGGACGCCACCGGCCCGCGTACCGACCCCGCCGACTCCACCGGTCCCGCCGGTGCGCCCGGCGAAGACCAGGCCGAGCGCGCCCCGAGGGAGGGCACTAGCTGATGCACCTCGTCTATCCCGCTGTGCTCGCCGTCCTCCTCTTCTGCATCGGCCTGTACGGCGTACTCGCCCGGCGCAACGCGATCCTCGTCCTGATGTCCGTCGAGCTGATGCTCAACGCCGTCAACCTCAATCTGGTCGCCTTCGACGTCTGGCTCCGCGACACCCTCCACGCGGGCCAGGCGCTCACCCTCTTCACCATTGCCATCGCCGCCGCCGAGATCGGCATCGGCCTCGCCATCGTGCTGCTCGTCTACCGCAACCGCGGCACCTCGGACATCGACAGGCTCCGCGATCTCGCCGATGTCCCCACCGCTGCCGACAGCATGCCAGCCACCACTGACAATGCCGCCGACCTCGCCGATGGCAAGCGTCTGACCAGCGGAGAGGCCGCCGCGTGACGATCACGACCACCGCCGTCCTCGTTCCCGTACTGCCCTTCATCGGCGCCGTCGCGGGGCTGTTGTGCGGCCGGCGGGCCCCCGGGTGGGTCCGGCCGCTCGCCGTGCTGCCTACACTGGCCGCCGCCGTGCTCGCCGTCGTCGTCGCCGGCCGGCAGGGCGGGGACGTCCCGGTCGACGCGGCGACCAAGCTCACCGACACCGGGTCGATCCCGATCGACCGCGCATTCCACATCGACGGCTTCGCGGCCCTGGTCGCGGTGCTCGTCGGCACCGTCGCCACCTGCGTGCAGGCGTACTCGACCGGCTATCTGCGCGAGGACCCGCGCTACCCCTCGTACGCCGCGCTCGTCTCGCTCTTCACCTCGGCGATGCTGCTGGTCGTCTACTCCGACGACCTGATCGTGCTGCTGGTCGGCTGGGAAGTCATGGGCATCTGCTCGTACTTCCTGGTCGGGCACTACTGGGAGACGGCCGCCGCGCGTTCCGCTTCGCTCAAGGCGTTCCTGGTCACCAAGCTCGGTGACGTGCCGTTCCTGATCGGCATCTTCGCGCTGGCGACGGACGCCGGCACGTTCCGGATCAGCGAGATCTACACCGGGCTGACCGCCGGCGCCGGCGAGGCGGGCGGCTTCTCGCTCGACCACCCGACGCTCATCGCCCTGCTGCTGCTCGCCGGCGTCGCCGGCAAGTCCGCGCAGTTCCCGCTGCACACCTGGCTGCCGGACGCGATGGCCGGCCCGACCCCGGTCTCCGCGCTGATCCACGCCGCGACGATGGTCGCCGCCGGCGTCTACTTCATCGCCCGGCTGCTACCGGTCTTCGCCGCGTCGGCCGCCGCCCTGGCCGTCCTCGCGGTGCTGGCCGCCGTCACCATGGTGGGCTCCGCGCTCGCAGCCCTCGCCCAGGACGACATCAAGCGGGTCCTCGCCTACTCGACCGTCGGCCAACTCGGCTACATGACCGGTGCGCGCGCCGTCGGCGACCGCGGCGCCGCGGTCTTCCACCTGATGTCGCACGGCGCGTTCAAGGCCCTGCTCTTCCTCGGCGCCGGCGTCGTGATCCACGCCGCAGGGACGAACTCGCTGGCCGCCATGTCGCGCATGGGCGGCCTCGCCCAGCGCATCCCCGACGCGTACTGGACGATGAGCGTGGCGCTGCTCGCGCTCGCCGCGATCCCGCCGTTCGCCGGCTTCTTCTCCAAGGAGGCCGTGCTGGGCGCGGCCGAGTCCGTGGCCACCGGGCACGGCGCCACCGACCACGCCTACCACGTGCCGGGCGCCGTCGGCTGGGTCGTCCTGCTCGCCGGCCTGCTCACCGCCCTGCTCACGGCCGGGTACGCCACCCGGCTGTGGCTGCTGGCGTTCCGCGGCAGCGGCCCCGCCGCGCCCGACCACGGCAAGCAGCCATGGGCCATGAACGCCGTCCTGTGGGTGCTGTTCGTGCCCACCGTCGCGCTCGGCGTCGCCGTCGGCCGCCTCCCGAGCTGGTTCGACGACCACTCCCTGGACCCGACCCTGGCCACCTCCGTCCTCGGCACCGGCCTCGCCCTGGTCGGCGTGATCATGACGTACGGGACCTGGCGGCACACCACCGCGCTCGCCGGTCGGCCGGCGCTCGGTGCCGTCGCCGCCCACCCGCAGGCCGACCCCGCCGTCTCCGAAGCCGAGGCCATCGCCAGCCACGAACCGGCCTACGGCAGCGTCGAATCCGCGCCCGACCCGGCCGACCCCGGCCGGCTGCTGCTCGGCCCGCTGCACCGGCACGCCGCGGTCGGCTTCCACCTGGACGCGCTGTACGCGGCCGTCTTCGTCCGTCCGGTACGCGCCGCCGCCCACCTGGTGCGCTTCCTGGACCGCGAGGTCGTCGAGACGTACGTGAAGGGTGCCGGCACCGCCCCCGGCCTGCTGGGCACGCTCGTCCGCCGGACGCAGACCGGCAACGTCCAGACCTATCTGAGCGCGTTGTTGGCCGGCTCGCTGGTCCTCGTCGTGGCCGTCGTCCTCACCGCGACAGGAGGCTGACGTGCAGAGATCCCCGTACGCACCGGCCACCGCGGGCCCCGCCGCAGCCGGGCCACCGGCGCCTGCCGGCCGGCTCGCGCAGCCGGGCAGCGGCGCGTCCGCCCACCGCGTACGCGCCGTCCCCACCAGCCACGCCACCGCGTACCACCGCCCCGCGTGCGCCGCGACGGTCGCGCCGTGTCCGCCCCCCGGCCCGGGCGGCCGCCGTCCCCGTACCCGGCTGATCGCGCGTGCCACAGCCCCGGTCGGCCAGGGCCCCAGGGCCCGGCCGGGTCGCCGTACGGCCGCCACCCCGAGCCGCACGGCCGCCACCCCGAGGAGCCTTTGAGGTGAATCAGAACGTGATGCAACTCCTCCTCGCGGCCGTCGTCGTCCTTCCGCTGCTCGGCGCCGTCGCCGCGCTGTTGCCCGCCCCGCCCGGGCTGCGCGGGCGCGACCCGGAGCAGGCCGTGCTCCGGCACGGCGTCACCGTCACCGGCCTCGTCCTGGCCCTGACCGTCGCCCTCGCGGTGGGCTTCGACCACGACCGGCCCGAGGCCATGCAGGCGACCACCGATATCCGGTGGATTCCGGCCCTGGACATCCGTATCCACCTGGGCATCGACGGCATCTCACTGCCGCTGCTCGTCATGACGGCGCTGCTCACCTTCCTCTGCGCGCTCTACAGCTACTTCCGGATGCCCGCGGGCCCCTCCCCGATGGCCTTCGTGGCGCTGCTGCTGGTGCTGGAGTCCGGCACCCTCGCCACCTTCGCCGTACTCGACCTGGTCCTCTTCTTCCTCGCCTTCGAGATGGTGCTCATCCCGATGTACTTCCTGATCGCCCGCTGGGGCGGCCAGGAGGGCACGCCGAGCTCCGCCGCGGGCACGGCGGGCCTGTCGGCGTCCGCGCCGTCGGCATCGTCTGCGCCGTCTGCGTCGTCCGTATCGTCCGCGGAGGCTGAAGGCACCGCGCCCGGCAGCGAACGCGAGCGCGCCGCCTGGCGGTTCATCCTCTACACCCTGCTCGGTTCCGTCGTGATGTTGCTCGGCCTCCTCCTCATCGGACTCAAGGGCGGCACCTTCGACATGGTGGCACTCGCCTCTGACAACGGGGCCGGGCTCAGCCACTCCACGCAGGTCATCGCGGTGTTGGCGATCGGCATCGGGCTCGCGGTGAAGGCCCCGATGTGGCCGTTGCACAGTTGGCTCCCGGACGCGCACACCGCGGCGCCCACCGTCGGTTCCGTACTCCTCGCCGGCGTGCTGCTGAAGATGGGCACCTACGGCCTCGTCCGCATCGTGCTGCCCATCGCACCGGACGGCGCACACACCTTCGCCCCGTACCTCGCGGCGTTCGCGGTCGTCGGCATCCTCTACGGGTCGCTGGCCTGCCTCGCGCTGGCGCTGCCGACCTCGGCCGGCGACAGCGCGGTGGGGCCCCCCCCCGCCCCCCCGGGCCCCCCCGGCCCCCCCGGGCCCCCCGGCCCCCGCCCCCCCCCCGGCCCCCCCCCCCCGCCCCCCCCCCCCCCCCC